>JBEKYH010000087.1:0-13001 GCA_049511115.1 Tepidisphaeraceae bacterium
AGGGGGAAAACTCACTCGGGACTATCGCAGATTCCTCGTTTCTGGTCCCCTCTCCATGTACTCAGGGAGAGGGATAGGGTGAGGGTCGTTTTTGAGTGGCCAATGACGTTCGAACCTCCGAAGAACCCTCACCCCGGCCCTCTCCCTCAGTCCAGGGCGAGGGAGAAATCCCAAACTCTCACGCCGCCATGCCCGCCTGGCGTAGGACGGCTTCAATGCGGTAACGCCAAAGGTGATCCGCCAGCGTTCTGGCGGCATAGGCGTCGGCAATTCGCCGTCGCTCGCTTTCATGGGCGAGGTAATAGCGAGCCTTTTCGACGCAGTCTTCCAAATCCTCGAACGTGACGTATTCCTTGCCCGGCTCATAGTAGCGGGCAACGGGGGCGGCGGCGGGCGCGAGCATGAGCGTGCCCGACAGACCCATGTCGAAAACGCGGGATTTGATCTGCATCGTCGAACCGTCGGATGAATCCAGCGGCGTGAAGGAGATTCGGCTCCGGTTCCAGACTTTGTTGATCGATTCAAAATGCAACGTGGTCTGATACATCGGCGCTTTCAGGTCGTCGGGAAGCCTCGCGGGAACGGCGACGTTAAGGTCCTTTGCCCCCATGCCGAACGCGGCCAGGCCGGCGCTTTTGGCAAGGAACTGGGCCTGCTCGCGCCGGCGGCCGTGGTACTGGCCGGCAAAGCTGAAATCCACATCTTTGGGCGTGCTTCGACCGTCCCAGAACCCCGTGCAGGCCCACTGGGCGTGGAGCAGGTTGGGATGGGCTGGCTTTTCCCGCGCGTACACTTCCGCGGAGTTGGTCACCATCCACGAATACCAATCCACCTGCTGCGAGGAATAGCTGTTCCAGCGCCATTCATCGTCGGAATTCCAGGCAATCACCGGACAATGCCGCTGGGCTTCCTTCAACGTCTGGCGGTCAAATTCATCCCTGTGCGTCGCGATGAATGCGCAGTCATATTTGCCGGAGCTAATCAGCGCGAGAAACAGGCGGCGCACGTGCTCGGGGCTGATCTTCGCCGCCGTGATAAAGTCCAGGCAATCGACCTGATGCCCCATCGATTCGGGGACTTTGAACAAGTAGTAAAACTGCGGCTCAATGGCGCGCGTGTCGTTGCAATAGTAATAGGGGACGGCCGTGAGAAGTCGCATGGTTCAGCCAGCCTTTGCCAGCGGCCCTTTGCCCTTGGACCAGAGCGCCGATCGCGTGGCGACGATGTCCGCAAGGATGGCATCCAGCGACACGGAGATGCGGAAGTCGGGATAGTCGCGCTGCAGCTTGGCGAGGTCGGAAATGTAGCAGATGTGATCTCCCTTGCGGGCCTGCTCGACATAGCTGGTTTGCATTGGAATGCCGGTCAATTGCTCGACGCGGGCGATGGCCTCGAGGATCGAGACGGAGCTGGCCCGCCCCCCGCCCAGGTTATACACAGCGCCGCTCTTGGGATTGCGATACACCAGTTCCATCGCTCGTACCACGTCTTTCGCGTGGATGTTGTCGCGCACTTGCTTGCCCAGGTGGCCAAAGATTTTGTAGCGGCGGCGCTCGATGTTGCATTTCACGAGATAGGCCAAAAAACCGTGGATTTCGACAGCGGAATGCTGCGACCCCGTAAGGCAGCCGCCGCGGAAACAAGTGGTTTTCAGGCCGAAATACCGCCCATATTCCTGCACCAGCACATCGGCGGCGACTTTGGAAGCGCCGAAGAGCGAATGCAGCGATTGGTCGATTCGCATCGTTTCGTCGATGCCGTTAAAGTAGCGCGGATCGTCGTACTCCCAGCGCGTCGGGAGTTCTTTCAGGGGGATTTCGTTGGGAGCGTCGCCGTAGACCTTGTTGGTCGACATGTGGATGAAGACGGCGTCGGGGCAATGCGTCCGCGTCGCCTCGAGGAGATTAAGCGTGCCGTTGGCGTTGACAGTGAAATCGTCGAAAGGCCTCTTGGCGGCCAAGTCATGCGACGGCTGAGCCGCGCAATGGACGATCAGATCAAACCGCGCCGCGGCAAACAGGCTGAAAAGCGGATGCTGGTCGCGGATATCAAAGGAATGCGGGATGAATCGCTTGGTTTGCGATTTAAGCTGGAACAGGTTCCAGGTGGTGTCACCCTCAATGCCGAAGAAAGTGGCCCGCATGTTGTTGTCGATTCCGTGAACCTCAACGGCCTGGCTATCGAAGTGGCGAACCACTTCGGATCCGATAAGACCGCTGGAACCGGTTACGAGAACGCGCATGATTAATGTGATCGGCCTACCGGGGTGTTTTGGATGAGAAGGGCGCAGCACCTATCTCCCTCCCCCTGTATTCCGGGGGAGGGCCGGGGAGGGGGTCTTGGCACGGCCCGCGTCACCGCGCGAACCCCCTCCCTGACCCTCCCCCGGAATACCGGGGGCGGGGAATAAGAGCGGCCGTTTTCAGGCCGCCTGACGCACTTGGGAACCCGCCGCTTCCGCGGCGGCGCTTCGCAGACCCGCCGCAATCCCGGCGAGGAATTGTCGCCACCGCGCGTCATAGCTGAACTTGTCCATGACCGCCTGGCGAAGTTTGCCGGCCAGCGACTTTCTCAGTCGCGGGTCGCCAAGATACTGATCGGCCATGGCGACAAACTGCTCCTGCCCGCTGAACATGATTTCGTCGAGATAAGGCATCCCCTCGTCGATTCCCGCGGGATTCCAGCGGTCGAGCATTTCGCACACTTCGTGCGGTTGTCCAAGGGGGATGGTTTTCCTGGCATAGGCCCAGCCCGGCGCGATCAGCGGGTCCTGGCTCGCGTCCAATTGTCCGAATGTAACGCAGCCGGTCTCCTGGGCTCGTTTGGTCATGGTCAAAATGCGTTCGGCGACCTCGTCAAATTCGCGTAGTTCCGCGCCGGCGCGATAGAGGAAAAACCCGCCGGCCGCCAAACCATCGAGCGCGCGGGAATGCTGGAAGCCCATTTCGATAAGCTGGAGGTTAATGTCGCTGGCCTGATACAAGGCCCGAGTCTCTTCGCCAGGCGCTAAAAACCCGGCCGCATAGGGGGCAAAGAGGGGGTTGGATTCCCAGCCGCTCCCGTACAGTCGAAGCGTGAGGTTTTTCCGGCGGCAATAATCGACCACCCAGCCCAGGGCCACGTGGCGAAAAGCGCGATCGCTGATCCGGCGCAGGTCCAGGAGCAGTTCCTGCCGCGCCGGCGCTGGTATCGGAAAACCATGCGTTAGCGTGTCGAACATCTTCACCAGCGGCACCGCGTCCCACACAAAGCCCGTGTTAGATCGCCTCACAACTTCCGCCGCGGCCTGATCGAAAATCGTTTGCACTCGCGCACTGGCCGCGTATTTGGCCCGCAGTTCTCCGATCAGCGACTGCGGCGTGCCTGAGGCGTTGGACAAATAGCTGAACGCGCAGCGATGCTTTCGCAGCAAAGCTTCACTGACAGGTTCGTTGGAATAGCGGTGCGCGGCGGCCGCCTGAAAGGCGATGATGCAGTTTCGCCGCGGCCAATTAAAATGCTTGTATCCCTCAAAAGCGCCTGGTCCGGCGACGTAGGTCAGGGCGTCGAGGCTCTTGCGCGCCTCGGGGGCGCGCATGCAGGGAAGATTATCCTGGTCCCAGCAGAGGAACGGCACATTCGGGGGGAGCAAGGGATTCTCATATCTCATGCGCGAAATGAGGACCAGAAGATCGGGTTTGTGTTCGGCCATAAGACGCCGGCTGGAATCCTCCGCCGTGTGATCGTCGGCTTCCTTGGAGAGGATGAATTCGTGCCCGGCCGCGCGGACGGCGGCGCCCAGTTCATCCATGCTGTATTGCAAAACCGTGGAGAAGCGCGTGGTAATGCCCAGCACCTTGAGCGGCTTATCCCCGGCGAGGGCCGCCTGGAATCGAGCGGACCAATCGCCAAGGGTCATGCGATCGTAGTAAGCGGTTATTTCCGCCACCAGCGCCTGGTCGCGCTTTTGCCTCGATTCGAGCACTGCTGCCGATGCTGCCAGCAAGTTGAGGGGCGCGCGGCCGATCAATGGCTCCCTGGCGGTTGCGACAGGCAGCATCCAATCGTCGTGGGCGGCCAGCGCTCGCTCGAAATCCTGTTTTGCGTCCGGGCCTGCGAAGAATCGCAGGCGGGTTTGCCACGGCCTCAAGTCATGCAAATGCAGCAGGATGCACAGCGATGCCGCATCCGGTTCTACGACGTACACGGCGCAGGAATAGTTCAGGAATGTGCGATGCGTCGTTTCCAGGACTCGCAGCAGCATCCAACCATAACCGGGACCGTCGAATGCGATCGGGCGAACCACTTGCATGCCGGTGCATTGGTAGGTCCATTGCCGGATGCCCGCGCGCTGGTCGCGAAGGCTGCCCATAAAGCCGGCCAGGGGAGTGGGCGCCTGCCGATTTAAAACCTGGAAGTTTCCATCATTGGCTTGGAAAAGGTCATAATGAGACTGGTTTTCGCGCCAAAAGTCGGCCAGGCCGGCCAATGAGGGATTGTTTGGAACCAGCGATTGAAGATTGGCGTTGAAAATTTTACTGCGGCCGGCCCACGACAATTGGCCGCCCGATATTTTGCGGGCATTGGCAAGAACCGCGGCCTTTTCCAGTTCCCAAGCCGGCCCGGAAACATTGACCGAGGAGAGAATCGGTTCGACCAGGCTCCCCAATCCCAGGCTCAAGACCCCACGGATGAGGCCGCCCAGCGTGTTCACATCGCCATTGCCGCCCAGGAGAGTTCGCGCCGACGCCTCTACAGTGGTCCACGCGGGGGAGGCTGGCGCTGGCGTTAGATCCTGCGGCATGGGGATTGGGCAGGCATCCTGCGATGCGGCATAAGTCCGTCGAAACGTCCTGACTCTGGTCTCACTTATCGACGCGGCGGGCCAGGCTCCTATAACTAATCCGCAGCGGCTCACCTGGCCGGGTCGAGGCCGGTTCCCTGCACATTGGATTGGGTAATCAGCGGACCCTGGTAGCCCGTCACATTGATATTGGAAAGAGCGACGTTGGTCATGTTGGCCAGGGTGATAGCGCGGGTGCACGTGCCGGCGATGTTGGAGAGGACTAAACCATCAAGAGGGCGCGCGGGAGGGATGCCGCCGGCAAGGAAGAGGGCGGTGACATCCATTACGTGCACGTTGCTAAACCGGATATTGCGCGAGGCGGTCCACTGCTCGACCTGGCCCGTCACCGGATCAGCGGCTTGTGTGCCTTTATCGAGGAGGTCGATGGCGACGAAGGTGGGTGAGTTATAGACGGTGAGGTCTTCGCCGAGGATGTTGTCGATGAAGCCGCCGCGGCCGTCACGGCTCTTGATGAAGATGCCGTTTTGGTGGCCGGAAATAACGCAATGATCGATATGGACGTTGCGGATGCCGCCGGATAATTCGGTGCCAATGCCCAGGCCGGCGTAATTGCTGCTGATGAGCGTGCAGTGGGTGATTTCGACGTTTTCGGTGGGCCGGGCGAG
This sequence comes from Tepidisphaeraceae bacterium, assembly GCA_049511115.1. Classification (GTDB taxonomy): domain Bacteria; phylum Planctomycetota; class Phycisphaerae; order Tepidisphaerales; family Tepidisphaeraceae; genus JBEKYH01. The sequence continues at coordinate 5,452 of JBEKYH010000087.1, forward strand.
TTTGACGGCGGTCAGGCCGCGACCGGATTTGAGGGCGATGGAATCGTCGCCGGAGTCGATGTTGCAGTTTTCGATGCGCACCCCCGAACAGGAGTCCACGTCAATGCCGTCGCCATAGACGCCGATCGAGCGGATCACCAGATTGCGGGCGATAAAATCCCGGCACAGCAGCGGATGAATGGACCAGGAGCCGGCGTACACCGTGTTGAAACCGTCGAGGGTGACGCTGTCACATTCGGTGAATTCCATAAGCAGCGGACCGCGCGGGCCGCTTTGGGCGCTGGCGCGGCGCAGGCTCGGAGGCGGGCCGTAAATCCAGCCGCGGCCGGTGATGGTGATATGGCTGGCTTTGGAAGCCGACAGCAGCGAGCGGCGGCCCTGCGAATAGTCCTTCTCCCAAGCGGAATGCACGACGGGGTAATCGTCAATGTCCGAACTGCCGATGAGGCAAGCCATCGGCTGGAGTTGCAGCGTGGTATTGCTGCCAATGGCGATCGAGCCAATTACATAGTCACCTGCCGGAACGCTCACAGTCCCGCCGCCGGCGGAGGCACAGGCATCGAGCGCCTTTTGGAAGGCGGCGGTGTCTTTGGATTTGCCGTCGTCGACGGCGCCGAAAGTGCGCACATTCAGCGATGCGGGCGCGGGAAGAGGCGTTTGCGCATTGGCGGCGACTGTGAAGAGGAAGAGCGCGAGGAATATGGCGAAGCGCGGCAGAGATTTGGCGTTCATACAAAATGGGATACTGGCTCGCGGAGGGAATGTTGTGCGCAGGGCGACGGGCCGGGAACCAAATGGCGCCGTAAGTTATTGAACCGGATTCGTCAGCGTTCCGATCGGCGCGATGGATATGGCGACTTCATCGCCGGAATTTAGCGTGAATGAGTCCGGCGGCACGATGCCGGTGCCGGTCATCAGGAAGCAGCCGGCGGGGAAGGAACATTCGCGAAAAAGGTACTCCGCCAGCAAGGTGAGTTCCCGCTTGATTCGAGAGATTTCGGTGCGGCCGGTGAAGACGGTTGTGCCGCCGCGGCGAATGTCGATTTCGATGGCTGTCTCGCCGGGAAGCAGAGCGTCGGTCAGCAGGATGCAAGGGCCGAGGGCGGCAGAGCCGTCGTAGACTTTGGCCTGGGGGAGATAGAGGGGGTTTTCGCCCTCGATGTCGCGCGAGCTGACGTCGTTGCCGATGGTATAGCCGGTGATGCGGCCGGTGGCGGAGATGAGCAGCGTGAGTTCCGGTTCGGGGACATTCCAGCGGGAATCCTTGCGAATGCGGATGGCTGCGCCCGGCCCGGCGACGCGATGAGCCGATCCCTTAAAAAACAATTCCGGGCGCGCGGCCGAATAGACGCGGTCATAAAAATCGCCGCCGCCGGACGATTTGGATTCGTCCATCCGGGCGGTTTTGCTGCGCAGATAGGTGACGCCGGCGGCCCAGATTTCCTGGCCTTCGATGGGAGCCAAGGGCTGAGCGGGTTCGTCGGCTTTGGGAAAGTCTCCAGCGGCGATGCGCGATTGCAGAAAAGACAGAATATCGGGGCGCGCCAGCAATTGATCCCAGGTCGCGCCGCTGACGCGATGGTAATTGCCGGCTTCGGCGACGACCGGGCCGATGCTGGTTCGGAAGAGTTTCATCGCGGCATCAATTTCTGGGCGATCATGTCGGCGTCGTAAATGCAGCCGCCCCATGTGCCGCCGCAGGCCGCCTGAAGCGCGGCCCAGAGGCGGGTGTCGTCGGGGAGCTGCGGATCGGCGGCCAAGTCGGGGCGAGGCTGGCGGGCCGCCAATACCTTTGCGCCTTCGTGAGGATCAAATCGCCTGTTGCCTTCGCCGACCAGATCCACGCTTCCCTCCAGCGAATTCCGATCAATGACGATTTGAATCGCATCGCCGTCGCGCACTTTCCCAATGGGACCGCCGGCCAGCGCCTCGGGACCAACATGGCCGATGCACGCGCCGGTCGAGACGCCGGAAAAGCGTGCATCGGTAATGAGCGCGACGTGCCTGCCGAATTCCAGGTGCTTCAGCGCCGCCGTCACCTGATAAATCTCCGGCATCCCCGCGCCGCACGGTCCGCGGCAGATGAGCACGATCACATCCCCGCGTTGAATAGCTCCGGCTTTGATCGCCGCGATGGCGGCGCGCTCGTTTATAAAAACGCGCGCTGGTCCCATCAGGCGATACACGCCGTCCGCGCCAACCACGCTCGGATCAATTGCCGTGCTCTTGATGACCGATCCTTCCGGGGCGAGGTTGCCGCGCGGAAAGGTGACGGTGCTGGTCACCTTGCGGGCCCGGGCCGCGGCGGGGTTCATGATGACTTCGTCGGCGTTGATGCCGTCGCGTTCGAGCAGGATTTCCCTCATGCGATGCCGTCGCTCCGAGGTCTGCCACCAGTCCAGCACGCGCCCCAGCGGCTCGCCCGTGACGGTCAGGCAGTCTTCATCCAGCAACCCAAGTTTTCGCAGATGCAGCATCACCTCCGGCACGCCGCCGGCGAGGAAGACGCGCACGGTCGGATGCCCGACCGGCCCATTGGGCAGCGCGTCCACCAGGCGCGGCGTCTTGCGATTGACCGCGATCCAATCCTCCACGGTCGGCCGGCGCAATCCGGCGGCGTGAGCGATGGCGGGTACGTGCAGCAGCAGATTCGTCGAGCCGCCAAACGCGGCGTGAACCACCATGGCGTTGTGGATGGAGCGATCGGTGACGATCCGGCCTGCAGTGATGTTCCGCTGCTCAAGATTCAAAAGCGCCCGCGCCGAGCGAACCGCCATGTCCAGCCAGATCGGCTGGCCCGAGGGGGCCAGCGCCGAATGCGGCAGCGACAGTCCCAGCGCTTCGCCGACCACCTGTGACGTTGCCGCGGTTCCCAGAAACTGGCATCCGCCGCCGGGAGTGGCGCAGGTGTGGCAGCCGACATCCGCGGCTTCTTCCAGGCTGATCGTGCCGCGCGCAAAGCGCGCGCCCAGCGATTGAATCTTCCCCGCGTCCTCGCCTTCAGTGGGCGGCAGCGTCACGCCGCCGGGTACCAAAACACACGGCAAATCGCGCTGCGCCGCCAGCGCCATGATCATGGCCGGGAGGCCCTTGTCGCAGGTCGCGACGCCCATGACGCCATTGCGGCGCGGCAGGGAGCGGATCAAGCGCCGGAAAATGATCGCCGCGTCGTTGCGGTAGGCGAGGCTGTCCATCATGCCGGTTGTGCCCTGCGTGCGGCCGTCGCATGGATCGGTGCAGAAGGCCGCGAAGGGAATCACGCCGCGCTCTTTGAGCTCGCGGGCGGCGGCCTGCATGAGCAGGCCGACTTCCCAATGGCCGGTGTGATAGCCCAGGGCAATCGGCTTGCCGTCATCGGCGCGGATGCCGCCGGAGGTGCTGAGGATGAGAAACTCCTTGCGCCCCAGCTCCGTCGGCGTCCAGCCCATGCCCGCATCGAGGCACAAGCCGAAGATGTCGCCGCTGGCCCAGTTGATAAGCATGTCCGCGGTAATGGGCAGTTTGCCGGCCGGACCGGTTGCGTGGGTTTGAATGTCGTAAATCTCCCCAGCCTCGCGGCCGAGGATATCTTCCAGCGGGATCAAAGTAGCTTGGGCCATATGCGAAGTTAATCACGCTGCTCGACGATCTTCACGGGCGTGAGGCGCGGCGACACGAGGTGAATCGCCAGGATGGAAATCAGGTAGGCGGATGAGGCGATGATGCACGGGGCGATGTAGTTGCCGCGGTATTGAACCCAGTAGCCGGTGAAGGCGGTGAAGATGGATGCGCCGATGTACCCGAAAAATCCCCCCAGGCCGGAGATGACGCCCACCATGCTCTTGGGAAAGAGGTCGCTGCAGAGCGTGTAATTGTTGGAACTGAATCCCTGGTGTCCGGCAGTCGCCAACCCCAGGATCAGCACCGCCATCAATGCAGTCGGGGCCCAGGGCAGACTCATCATCGGCAGGACCAGCATGGCCATCACCAGCATGGTGATTTTGCGCGCGAAATTGACGGTGAATCCGCGGTGGATCATCACCGAGGAGATCCATCCGCCGCCGACGCTGCCCACGTCGGCCATGAAATAAATCGCCACCAGGGGCAGGCCGACTTTGCTCAGCCCCAGATGAAACGGCGCGCCGTTGAGAATCTTGGGGATAAAGGTCATGAAGAACCACCAGCACGCGTCGGTGAGGAATTTTCCCACGACGAACACCCACGATTGGCGGTAGCGAAGCACCTGTCGCCATTTCAGACGGGCCGTCGATTCCGGCGGATCGCTTTCAATCAGGGCCAGTTCCGACGCGCCCAGAAGCGGATGAACCTGCGGAGACTTGTAAAGCGGAATCCAAACGGCAAGAAGAATCAGGCCCATGGCGCCGATGACGATGAACGCCGCCTGCCAGCCATAGTGGATGCTAAGATAAGGCACGATCAGCGCTGCGATGATCGCCGACATGTTGCATCCGGCGTTCACAAATCCAAACGCGAAGGCGCGCTGGCGGCGCGGGAACCATTCGGCGCACACTTTGGCGGCGGCGGGATAGCCGGGGGATTCGGTGACCCCCAGGAGAGCGCGCAGGAGCGAGAAGCTGAGCGCGCCTCGGCCCAATGCCGTCAGCATGGCGGAGATGCTCCAGCCGGCCAGGGCAAGCCCATAACCGACGCGCGTGCCGATGCGGTCGAGAAGCTTGCCGATGCCGAGCTGACCAAAGGCGTAGGCAAAGCTGAAGGCGGCGCTGATGTAGCCGTATTGGGAGTCGGTGATATGGTAGAGCGATTGCAGGTCTGGCGCGAGGATGCCAATCACCAGGCGATTGATGTAATTGATCGTCGTGCCGGCGCAGATGAGAGCGAGGATCACCCAGCGGAAGCCGATTCGGCTTGTCCGTTGTAGGGGAGGCGCGATCGGCATTACATCCTTTTATCGCAAATGAGGCGGCGGGGAAAGCCAATCGCGAAACTGGCGCCGGGTATTTTAATTCCCGTCGTACATGTGCAACCCAGCGAGGCTTGCCGACGCGTGAAGCGAATGTTCTGCGTGTTTCCCCCGCCCCCGGTCTTTCCGGGGGAGGGCAGGGGAGGGGCAGGGCAATCGCTTTTGCGATTTCCCCCTCGCCCTGTACTCAGGGAGAGGGCCGGGGTGAGGGTTCTTCGGAAGTTCGAACGGCATTGCCCATCAAAAACGACCCTCACCCTATCCCTCTCCCTGAGTACATGGAGAGGGGACCAGAGGAACGCGGCCGAAAGTGATAGCCCGGGGGCGGCGGGGAGGGAAGGGGCTGCGATTTGACACGCTCGTTTCGCGTCAGCTACCATCCGACCACCCTGTCTTCGGAGGAAAAAGTGACCCGGTCAATGACCTATCTGACGGCCGTATCTTTGATATTCGCAGCGGTCCTTCCCGCGCTCGGGCAGGATAAGTATTCAGCCCCGCCTTCCCCGCGCGTCACCTACAACTTCAATCCCGACTGGAAATTCATGCGCAAGGACGTGCCGGAGGCGATCAAACCCGAATTTGACGACTCGGCATGGACGACCGTCAGCCTGCCGCACACCTGGAACGATATTGACACTTACCGCGCGTACATCAGACATGCCGCCGGCGATCAGAGCGGGTCTTATCAGGGGATCGCCTGGTATCGCAAGCACTTCAAACTTCCCGCCGACGCCCAGGGGCAGAAGATATTCCTCGAATTCGAGGGCCTGAAACAAGCGGCGCATTTCTTCCTCAACGGCCAGCCCGCCGGCCTCTATGAAAATGGCATCACCGCGTGCGGGCTGGATATCAGCGGACTCGTGAAGTTCGGCGGGCAGGACAACGTGCTGGCCGTGAAAGTGGACAACAGCATCGATTACAAGGAGGAGGCGACCGGCACCGAATTCGAATGGAAATTCAGCAACAGCAACCCCAATTTCGGCGGCCTGGACCGCGACGTCTGGCTGCATGTCACGGGCAAGGTGTATCAGACGCTTCCGCTCTATGAAAATCTCAAAACGTCCGGCGTTTACGTCTTTGGTGCAAATTATGACGTGCCGAACAAGACGGTCGCCGTGAACGTCGAGTCACAGGTGCGCAACGAAACCGCCGATTCCGCGGCCGTCACGCTCTCCGCGGTAGTGGTTGACGCCGATGGCGTTGCCCAGGCGCAATTCGCCGGCCCCAGCCAGACCCTTGCCGCGGGAGCCACCGCGATGCTCACCGCCGCCGGCCCCCTCGCCGGCGCGCATTTCTGGGATGTGACCTCGCCCTATCTTTACGACGTTTATTCCGTTCTCTCGGTGAATGGCAAACCAGCCGACGTGGAAAAAATTCACACCGGTTTCCGCAAGGCCGAATTCAAGGGCGGCGCCGGCACGGGCGGCGTGTGGCTTAACGATCATTTTGTGTGGCTCACCGGCTACTCGCAGCGCGCCGTCAACGATTGGCCCGGCCTGGGTCAGGCGTATCCCGACTGGATGCACGATTTCAACGCCGCGTTGCTTCGTGAAAGCAACGGCAATTACGTCCGCTGGATGCACATTTCCCCGCAGCGCGTGGATGTCACCTCCTGCGACAAATACGGCATTGCCAATGTCTGCCCGGCCGGCGACGGCGAACACGATGTCCAGGGCCGCCAGTGGGACCAGCGCGCCGAGGTCATGCGCGACTCCATGATCTATTTCCGCAATCACCCCAGCATCCTCTTCTACGAGGCGGGAAACTCCGGAATCATCGCCAGCCAGATGCAGCAGATGGTGGCCCTCCGCAAGGAATTCGATCCCAACGGCGGCCGCGTCGTGGGCTGCCGCTCGCTTCGCGACCCCGGCGCGGTCACGGCCACGGAGTACTTCGGCGTCATGCTCGGCGGGCCGTACACCGATCAGGACCGCGACAAGGCGCCGCTTATCGAAACCGAGGATTTCCGCGACGAAGGCGCGCGCGGCATCTGGGATGATTTTTCCCCGCCATCATTCGGATTCAAGAAAGGCCCCGAGGACACTTACAACTGGAATTCCGAGACCTTCGCCTTGGCCGGCATCCGCCGCTATTACAATTTCGTTTCCAACCGCATCGACAACACGGACCCGGGCCATTCCAAATGGTCCGCCTATGCGTCGATTTACTGGTCCGATTCCGACGCCGACGGCCGGCAGGATTCCAGCGAAGTGCTGCGCGTCAGCGGCAAGGTGGACGGCGTGCGCCTGCCCAAGGAAATTTTTTACGCCTCACGCGTGATGCAAAGCCCCACGCCCGACCTCCACATCATCGGCCACTGGACCTATCCCGCGGGCACGAAAAAGACCGTCTATGTGATCGCCAGCCACTGCGACTCGGTCGAATTAATTCTCAACGGCCAGTCGCTGGGCGTCAGCAAAACGCCCCAAAGCGGCTATATTTACGCCTTCCCCAACGTCGCCTTCGCGCCAGGTTCGCTCAAAGCCGTCGCCACTAAAGACGGCCAAGTGGTGGCCCAGCAGGAACTCCAAACCGCCGGCGATGCCAAGGCCATCAAACTCACCGTTCACACCGGCCCGCAAGGCCTCCAGGCCGACGGCGCTGACGTGGCGCTGATCGATTTTGAAGT
>JBEKYH010000088.1:0-12993 GCA_049511115.1 Tepidisphaeraceae bacterium
CAATGCCGGTCATGGAAGCTGTTACCTACAGGCGAGCCACAACTTCCGACATTCCATCGCTTGTCGAATTGCGTGCCGTGTTTCTCGCAGAGGCAACCGGCGCCGATGCATCGGATCCGGTGCTGCTGGAGGCAATCGAGCGGTACTTTTCGTCGGCGATTCCCGGCGGGGATTTCATTTCATATCTGGGGGTTGCCGGCGATCGCGTCATTGCCACCAGCGGGCTGGTTTATCATCGGCATGCGCCCTCGGCCAGAAACCTCAGCGGCGTCGAGCCGTACATCATGAACATGTACACGCGGCCGGAATGGCGCGGTCGGGGAATCGCGGCGGCGCTGCTGGATAAATTGGTGGCCTTTGCTCGGGAAGCCAATTTTCACCGCATCAGGCTGCATACCTATCCGAAGGCGGTTCGCCTTTATGCCCGCGCGGGGTTTGTGCCGGCGGGGGATGAGATGAAGCTGGATTTGAAGTAGCGGGCCGAACCATCGCGCTTTTTTCCCTCGGTGGCTTGGCAAAACCATGCTATAACTCGCTGAGGAACACAGGATTTCTCGGATTGGCGGAGGTCTATGCGAACGGAGCATCCAGCAGAGGAATATTTAAGGCGACGGCCCAAGGTGCCTCGCGTTGTGCACTGCGAACTTCTGGAATCGCGGCGGCTTTTGAGCGTCGTGTATGTGGATGCCAATTCGCCTGGAATGGTGCATGACGGGGCCTCATGGGCGACGGCGTACAAACATTTGCAGTCGGCCCTGTCGGCGGCGGTATCAGGTGACACTATCGAGGTGGCGCAGGGGACTTATAAGCCGACGACGGGGACGGATCGGACGGCGAGCTTTGGTCTTAAGGACGGCGTTGCGATTGAGGGGGGATATGCCGGGGATTTAACGGCGTCGCCGGGGGCGCGGAATGTGAAGGGGAATCCGACGATTTTGTCGGGGGATATCGGGGTAGCCGGAGACAGCAGCGATAACAGTTACCATGTGGTTTTTGGGCAGGATGTGGATGCGACGGCGAGTTTGGATGGGTTTACGATTACGGGGGGAGCCGGTACCGACACCTTCGATACGAATGGCGATGGCGGCGGCATGCTTCTCCTGACTGCTTCGCCAACTCTGAGCCGCTGCGTTTTCAGCGATAACTCGGGAAAGATGGGCGGAGCAATATACGCGATGGCTTCATCGCCAGAGTTTACTGACTGCGACTTTATGAAAAACACGGCGGCATCGGGCGGTGCAATATTGGATTATTCTTCATCGCCGATGCTTACCAATTGTTCGTTCGTTGGCAATTTTGGGACAAACCTCGGTGGCGGCGGAATGCTTAACGAGTCCGGATCTGCCCCTGTCCTGGCGAACTGCACGTTTAGCGGTAACGGCGGCGGTGGCATGGATAATTTTTCGTCCACGCCCGTTGTTACCAACTGTATCTTCAGCGGCAACAGTAGTGACATCGGTGGGGGGATATACAATAGCTCGTCGTCACCTCTAGTTAGCGACTGCATTTTCGTCGCGAATACCGGCGGTGGCGTGTTCAACGGCTCGTCATCGCCGGTTCTCACCAACTGCATATTCCTGCAGAACAGGAACGATGCCCTTACAGATGACGGGTCTTCGCCGAGTGTGTTGAATTGTACGTTCGAAGGGAATACCGGGGGGCTCGCCGTCGACGGCTTTGGCGCCTCCTCTGCCACTCTAACGAATTGCATCCTCTGGGATAACACGAGCGCGGAAAATAGCGGATTGTTTGATGAATCTCCCAGCGTAACTACCGTCTCCTATAGCGATGTCCAAGGTGGCTTTACGGGTACCGGCAATATCAACAGCGATCCGCTATTTGTCGATGCAGCCGGCGGGAATCTGCAGCTAAAAGCCGGTTCGCCAACGATCGATCTCGGCAACACGGAGGCATTGCCTACCGGCGATATCACCGACCTGGCGGGAAGCCCACGAGTTTTCAACGGCGTTGTGGATATGGGTGCGTATGAGTATGAGGGGACGGCCGCACCTCAATTCACGACCGCGGCCAGTGCTGAGGTTGCCGCAGGTACAGCGGACTCTGAGTCTATCAGCACGGTGAACGCTTCCTTCGGCGCTTTGAGTGAAGTTGGCGCGATACCCGCTGGAGTTGTGTTTCGTGACAACGGCAACGGCACCGCTACGTTGTATGGTACACCCGTCAACGGAAGCAGGGGGGTATACAACCTGACTTTTTCGGCCGACGCCGGTGCGAGCGGCACCACGACGCAAGACTTCCTTCTAACCGTCGGCAAGGCGCCAGCAATCACGAGCGCCAATCACACGACGTTTATGAATGGAACATCCAACACATTTACGGTGGCGGGCAGCGGGTATCCGGCTCCGGCGTTCACCGAGGCAGGCGCGCTACCTACCGGTGTGACATTGGTTGACAATCACAACGGGACGGCGACCATCTCCGGCACGGCGGCCACGGCGAGTGGCGGGGTTTATTCGGTTACGATTAAAGCCAAAGACGGGCTGAAGCCCAATGCCAAGCAGGTATTCGTGCTCACCGTCAGTAATCCGCCTTCGATCAGCAGCGCAAGCAGCGCGACGTTCCACGCTGGCGGGAACGCATCGTTCGCTATCGACTCAACGGGCTTTCCCGAGGCGTCGATCACTGAGAGCGGAGCACTGCCGGCGGGGATTACCTTGCAGGACAACAATGACGGCACGGCAATCCTCACGGGTGTCCCAGCGCCGGGGAGCGAAGGCGTTTACGATCTGACGCTGAAAGCGAAGAATGGCGTCAAGCCGAATGCGAGTCAGGTATTTACGCTGACGATTGTGGGCTGAGCTGTTACAGCACGCTGGTCGGATTCGGCAGCAGCGCGCGGACGCCTAAACGGGTGCAGCAGTTGGCCAAGATAATCGGTGGGAATCGGCTCCTCCACGCCAAACGCCGCCGGTTCGTTGTCGGGGCGGTGGTAGGTGCCGAAGATCACGTCCATCAGAGGCGAGACGTTGGAGTAATTGCCGGCGTCGCGAGCGCGGTCGTGGTGCCAGTGGTGAAGTTCAGGGGCGCCGATGAGGAGGCGTAGCGGGCCGTGGGGGATGCGCACGTTGGCATGAAGGTAGATTGACCAGAGGGCGCGGAAGCCGACGAACAGGGCGAGCGTCTTGATGGGGAAGCCGATGGCAAAGGCGGGGAGGTTTACCAGGAGGACAACGTAGAGGGAATCGAGCGGATGCTCGCGGTGGGCGGCGAGCCAATCCATGTGCTCGGCGCTGTGGTGGATAGAGTGGAATCGCCAGCGGAAGGGGACGCGGTGTTGGAGGCGGTGGCCCCAGTAGACTAAAAAATCGCCGATGACCACGACGAGGATCGCCTGCGTCCACCAGCTCAGGCCGCTGATCCAGAGGCGCATTTCCGCGGGGCGGATGGCGTCGGCCCAATGTTCGGTTTGTGCCAGGAACCAGAGGACAGCGCCGTTGAAGAACAAGTTTTGGCCGGCCATGAAACAAAAGTCGGTCCACCATTGGGGCCGGAGGCAGCGTTGATTCGCTTTGGCGGGAAAGGCCCATTCGAGCGGGCGGAAAAGGAGGAACATCAGCAGAAAGCTCAGGCCCGCGTCGAGCATGCCGGATGCAATGGTCACTGCGCCTCCGCCTGTCCGCGTGTGTCAACCGGTGATACGTCGCTGACGCGGCGCGGTTCTTACAAGCGCGGCAAAATTTGAACTTTTTATTGACGGCGTTCGTAAGAGCGTGTGGCCGGCCTGTGGGCTGGTGATGTTGCCACCCAAAGTCGCCGGCTCCTTCTCAGCGGAGGCTCACCCATGCGGCTCACCCTTCCTACCTCGGCGTTGTTTGATGCGAGAGTGCCGGAACGTGAATTGGCGAATGTTCCGGAGCGGACTGTTGAAATACCGGCGGCGTTTCCGGACCGCCGGCCCAACAAGCGGCTGAGGATCGAGTTGTCGATCTTCTCGGTTTTGTTATTTATGAATGTGGTGAAATACGTGGTGCTGGGGGCGGCGCTGGGATGCGGGTGAAGGAAGTTGCGGCCTTGATCGAGCTCTGTCGGCGCGGAAGCAATCGCAGTATTCACTGATTACTGTGCGGCGGGTAGTAGTTGGTCAATTCCTGTGAACCTCCGGGCCGGCAAGTGCAAGGCTCGGTGGGTTGTGTACACTGCGCGAAGCCCCCTCCCCGACCCTCCCCCGGAAATACCGGGGGCGGGGGTAAGAGGTCGGTTGGCGCTGGCGAACAAGCCTCCTATTCCTGTATGCTTCAAGAATGTCGCTCTTCACGATAGAGACCGGCGGGCAGCTTCATCCGGCGTTGGATCGGGAATGGCTTTTAACCAATGGCCTGGGGGGGTTTGCCTCTTCCAGCGTGGTGGGGTGTAACCGGCGGCGGTATCACGGGCTGCTGGTCGCGGCGAGGAAGCCGCCGATTGGGCGGGTGATGCTGCTGAGCCGCATTGGGGAGATCCTCATATTCGAGGATCAGCCGACGCGGATGCTGGAGGCGTCCATCAGCCAGTTCGGCGAGCGCTTTCATCCGCGCGGGGAACAATACCTCAAGCAATTTGAGCTGGATGATATTGCCCGCTGGACGTACGAGGTCGAGGGGATCAAGCTGGTCAAGGAATTGCAGTTGCCGTGGATGAAGAATGCGGCACTGCTGCGATACACGATCGAGCCGCCGCCGGGGAAGGCGGTTGAGTTCAGGCTGTTGCCGTTTGTGGCGATGCGCGATTTTCATGGCCTGCGGCGCGGGGAGGGTGGGATCGGGGTGGCGCGGCCGTCGGAAAACTCGGTGGCCGTTGATGCGGGGGATATTCACCTGCAAATGTCGGTGGATGGCGGGGCGTTTCATTCGCAAGGCGACTGGTGGTACGGCCAGACTTATGCAATTGAGGCCGAGCGCGGGCTGGATTTCCAGGAGGATTTGTTCAATCCGGGCTGGTTTGTGCTGAAGGTGCAGAAGAGCGCGACGCTTGTCTTGCAGGCCAGCATCGACGACCAGCGCCTGGATTGGGACAAGGAGCTAACGCTTCGCCACGAGGCGCATAAAGCGAGCCGGGCGGCGGCGGCGACGGAAAAGTTATCGACGCTGACGCTTAAGCGGCTGGCCCGGGCGGCGGATGATTTTGTCGTGGCCCGCAAGGCGCCCGACGGACAGGATGGATCGACGATCATCGCGGGGTATCCGTGGTTTGCGGATTGGGGCCGCGACACGATGATCTCGCTGCCGGGGCTGCTGCTTACCACCGGACGATATGGGCAGGCCAAACAGGTGCTGGGAGTGTTTGCGCAATATGTCAGCGAGGGGATGATCCCCAATGTCTTTGACGATTACACGGGCAAGCCGGAATACAACACGGTGGACGCGAGCCTGTGGTTTGTACATGCGGCTTTTGAATATGCGCGACTGTCGGGGGATCGCGAGACCTTCGACCGCGTGCTGCGGCCGGCGTGCGAGAACATCATCAATGGGTATCGCAACGGCACGCGCCATCACATCAAAATGGATGAAGCGGACGGCCTGGTTGCCCAGGGGGATCAGCATACGCAGCTTACCTGGATGGATGCGAAGTTCGGCGACACGGCGTTTACGCCGCGGCAGGGTAAGCCGGTGGAGATCAACGCGCTGTGGCACCATGCACTGGTGCTGATGGGGGAAGAGAAACTGGCCAAGAAGGTAGCGGACAATTTCCGCCGCGCGTTTTGGATCAGCCCGTTCAGGGGATTGGCGGACACTGTCGAAGGCTCGCCGCAGGGAGCGGAGGCGGGGTATCCGCGGCGCGATGCGACGATCCGGCCTAACCAGATTTTCGCGGTGAGCCTGCCGGATAGTCCGCTGACGGCGGATCAGCAGTCGGCGGTGGTGGAGGTGGTGCGGCGCGAGTTGCTTACGCCGATGGGGCTGCGGACGCTGGCCCGCAACGAGGCGGGTTACAAGGGGCGGTATCATGGAGGACCATGGGAACGAGATTCGGCGTATCACAACGGAACGGTCTGGCCGTGGCTGTTGGGGTCGTTTCTGGAAGCGTATCTGCGCGTGAACAAGCGCACGACCGCGGCCAAAGAACAGGCGAAGCGATGGCTGGCGCCGCTGATCGAATCGATGGAGACGTTCTGCGTCGGCTCGATCGGCGAGATCAACGAGGGCGATCCGCCGCATCGCTCGGTGGGGGCCAGCGCCCAGGCATGGAGCGTCGCCGAAGCACTGCGCCTGGCGGCCGAATTGGAACAATGAAACTTTTATCGCGACCTCTTAATTTCATCGTCATTTTGGGCCTGCTGGCGTTTTTTCCGGCGGCGGGATTGGCGGACCTTTCGCTTCCACTCAACGGAAATTACCGCCTGGGCCGCTATATGCCGGTGCGGTTTTCCGGGTCGGGCAGCCAGATACTGATTTCCGCCGACGGCGCGGTGACCACCGAAATCACCGACGCCATCGGCGGGATCGCGCCGTTTCTGATTTATCGCTCGCCGGTGCGGGGCGCGTCGTTTTCACAGCCTTTGCATGAGCTCTCGGCCGATGAACGCTTGATTGGATTTACCACCGACGCGAGCGATATCGGCAAGGTTCTGTTTCCCGGGGAGACGGTAATACCGGTGCAACTCGATGGGGCCGCTCCCATCCCGGGGCCGACCACGGCATGGGAATCACTTGACGCGTTAGTGCTCGATTCGTCGGGAAAACTGACGAGCGATCAGATCACGGCGCTCCTGGCGGGCGGGACCGCGATCGCGGTGAAGGCGGATTCGCCGACTTCGGCGGCCCCGGATACGACCTGGCCGTGGGCGCTCGAGCACGGATTCTGGGTGCTGCACGCGCCGCCGGCGCTATCGGCGCAGGCGAGCGACGCGGCCTACCAGCCGGTGGCCGGATGGGATCAGGGGGAGCCGTCGGTCTACCGGCGGCACATCGTGCTGCTGGCGGTTGTATTCGCGGTGCTATTGCTAGGGATCGCGCTGTTGCGGACGTGGTGGTCGCCGCTTATTGCGGTAGCGCTGGCGGCGGCCGCGGTTATTTTCGTTCCGATGTGGGACGCGATGCAGTCGCCGATCTCCACGAAGTCCGGAACCGTGTGCGTGCAGGGAACGCCGGCGGTTGCGGACACATGGGTCTATCAGGGGGCGTATCGGGAATGCGAAAACCGCCTGCGCTATTCGGGACTGGCATTTCCGATTTTGCCGGAGAGCGGCGGTCCGCAAAATGTGACGCTGCAATGCAATACGGTGGGGATTCCCCTGGGCTTTGGATTTCATCTGCCGGCCAATACGCCGGGCGTTTTTGTATTCCGGGCGGTATTGCCCGCGCCGCCGGCGCTAGCGCCGGCGCAGCCGATTACAACGCCCCTGCGGATGCTATTGCCGCAGTATTACGCGGGTGCGCCGCTGGGGGAGATCGCCTCGACCGATGATCCGGTAGCGCGGTTGACTCAGTGGCCGGCGCTGGTGGTGGGGGGCGCGGGAGTGGGTCCGGCGAGTTCGCCGGCAGTACCCAAATAGGAGAGGGCGTCGCCGATGCCGTTGGCGGCTTGCTGGGCAATCCGTTCATTGAATAAGTAGACGCGACGATCGGGTTGAAGCCGGGCGTAGTATTGGAAAATCTGCCAATTACCCGGGCCGCGGTCGTGGGCGCGAATGACGGTTGCGTCGTCGGGCCAGGGCGTGGCGAGGTTGTAGACGGGTTCGCAGGCGACGGACAATGTACGGTCGCGGCGGAAGAGAATCAGGGCCCGTTCGTTTTTCGTGGTGAGGTCTGATTCGATGGCGTCGGCGGCGTCAAGGATGCGGTTTCCGGGGCTGGCGTGGAAGGTGAGTGCGGAGACCATGGAGATGTGGTCGATTGTGGGGGTTACCATCAGGCCGCCGATGAAGATGACCGCCGCAGTCCAGACGCCGGCGCGGGCGCGCGGGATGGTATGAGTGATGGCTTTGAAGCCGAGCAATACGCCGACGATTGCCGCGGGGGCCGCGACGATGGGGTAGTGCGATTTGAAGAGCGGGTAGGGCGTAAACACCAGGAAAAACAGGGGGAGACCGGAGGCGAGGAGCCAGGCGCGTTTGTATCGCCAGGATAAAAGGCCGATTGGCAGGAGCACCGCGAGCAGGGGCTGCGGGAGGATGCCGGTCATGGTCTCAGGGAGGCGATCGGTGATGAATGTGTGCCAGAAGAGGCTGGGACGGTGCTGGCTGAGTGCGTTGGCGATGTCCTCGGTGTATAGCCGCCGTTTTTCGGGGATATGGGTCAGGGGCCGAGGATTTTGGTCGGGAACTTCTAATTCATAACCCAGGCCGGGCTGATCGCGCTGGTTGTAAAGGGCCACGGGCGTCATCAGGAGATGGCCGGTTACGCCGAGGTTGAAGGTGAGTTGGATGGCGACGCAGGGGGTCGCGCCCAGTGCGAGGAAGAGGAGGGATTTCGGGGTGGCTTGTCTTTGGCGTTGGGAGCGAAGGTCTAAGAGCATTGCCCGGGCGATTGGGAGGCCGAAGAGTAGGCAATCAGCGGGGCGGGTGATGAAGGCGAGCGCGCCGAGAAATCCAAGCGCCAACGCCCAGTTTGCACTGCGCGTACGACGCCAGTGAAGATAGGCCCAGACCGACGCCAGGCCAAGCAGCATGAGCGGCACCTGGGCGAGAATCATCGTGGAGAGGTAGCGGTAGAGGGAAAGTTCGGTCAGGAGGGTCGCGGCGAGTAAACCGGCGAGACCGTCGATTAGCTCGGCTACAACGCGGTAGAACAGCCCGATGGTGATGGCGGACAGAGCCAGCGCCCATTTCCATGGGGCGATTCCCAGCCACAATGACGGCGTGAAAAGGATCGCGGCGCCGGGGAAGCTCTGCGCGGCGTACTTGGGTTGAATGAGAACGTAGAAGGTGTCGAAAAAATCGAGCAGGGGGTGCGCCGGCATCCAGAGCCGGCCGGAGGCGAGCATTCGGGTTTGCAGGAGGAATTGAAATTCATCGGGCACGGTGGGGAAGAGGACTCGGCCGCAGGTGACGGCGTAATGGGCGAGGGCCGCGCCGGCGAGGAGGGTGACGACGAGGCCGGTTATCGCGCGCTGCCATGGAGTGGGGCGGCGAAGGCGGTGCAGGGATTTCCAGACGATGCGCCGCAGCGGCGGAATCAGGGAAGCGACAAGGGCAACGGCGAGCAATGTTAAATGAGCGTTGGGTCCCCAAAAGCCATTGAGCGCCAGCAGCCATCCTTGAATGCCGACGATCGCGAGGAGGGGCAAGGCGATGAGGCGGAAGCGGCGGGTCATTTGCGCGGGTTATTTGCTCTAGTTATTTGCTCGGGGCGTTGTGCATCAGGCCGAGTACTTCAGCGCGGCTGGCGGCATTGTCCTTGAAGATCCCGCGCAGGGCGCTGGTGGCCATCACGCTGCCGGGGTTGCGCACGCCGCGGAGGGTCATGCAGGTGTGGACGGCCTCGATCACGCAAGCCGCCCCTTGCGGGTGCAGTTCTTCCATTAAGGCGTCGGCGATCTGGGTGGTCAGGCGCTCCTGCACCTGGGGGCGGCGGGCGAAGCCTTCCACGAGGCGGGCCAGTTTGCTGAGGCCAACGACTTTGCCGTCGGGCAGATAGGCGACATGGACGTGGCCGCTGAAGGGCATGAGGTGATGTTCGCACATGGAGTGAAAGGTGATATCGCGCAGGAGGACGATCTCGTCGTAGCGCTCATGAAAGACGGTCTTGAGATGCCGGCGAGGGTCTTCCTTCATGCCGCCGAACAGTTCGGCATAGGCGCGGGCGACGCGAGAGGGCGTTTTCAGGAGGCCCTCGCGATCGGGGTCTTCGCCGACCGCGAGGAGAATCTCCCGGACCGCGCGCTCGATGCGCGGGAGATCGACTGGGTGTTTTTCAAGCCGCGCGGCGGGGTTGCCGTTGCGCGAGGTGTGTTTTTCGTTTGCCGTCTCGTTTTCGATTCCCATGGTGGGCATTATATGGCGCATTGGGGGGAAAAGAGAGAATTCAACCGCCAAGGCCGCCAAGAACGCCAAGAAAATCAAAAAGAAGGATTCACCACAGAGGACGCAGAGGACACGGAGGAAAAGCTAAAACGAATTTGTGATTCTCTTCTCCGTGTCCTCTGCGTCCTCAAGCGAGGCGCAGCCGAGCGGGTGGTGAGGCTGCATTTTTGATTTTGGATTCCTGGCGTTGTTGCCGGTTTGATTGTCTTTCTCTCCGCGGAAACTTGATGCCACCGGGGCTGTCGGCAATAATCCGGGTCTTGCACGTTTGGATCGCGGAGATTTTGCCGTACCGTAGATAGCCGCCATATGACTTCACCTGAAATTCGCCAGCAATTCATTGAATTTTTCGTCGCCAGGCATGGTCACACGTTTGTGCCCAGTTCGCCGGTGGTGCCGCTGGATGATCCAACGCTGTTATTCACCAATGCGGGGATGAACCAGTTCAAGCCGATTTTTCTCGGGCAGGAGAAGCGGTCGTATGTCCGGGCGGTGAATACGCAGAAGTGCATCCGCGCGGGAGGCAAGCATAACGATCTCGATGATGTCGGGCGCAGCCGGCGGCATCACACGTTTTTTGAGATGCTCGGCAACTGGAGCTTTGGAGATTATTTCAAAGCGGGCGCGATCGAGATGGCGTGGGAGCTGCTGACCAAAGTGTGGAAGCTCGATCCAACGCGCCTGCACGTCACCTGCTATGAAGGGGATGAAAAGCACGGCATTCCGCGCGACGAGGAGGCGGCCGATCTTTGGAAGCAGATCGCGCATTTGCCGGACGATCACATCCATTATTTCGGCAAGGACAATTTCTGGGAGATGGGGGAGACCGGGCCGTGCGGGCCGTGCACGGAGATTTACATCGACCGGACGCCGGAGAAGACGGGCGGGAAGGATGTGAATGGGGAAAACCCGGCGGTCATGGAAATCTGGAATCTGGTGTTCATTCAATATAACCGCGACGCGGCGGGGAAACTGACGACGCTGCCGGCGCAGCATGTGGATACGGGAATGGGGCTGGAGCGACTGTGCCAGGTCGTGCAGGGGAAGAGCGACAATTTTGCGACGGACCTTTGGACGCCGCTGTTTGAGAAAATCCAGGAATTGTCGGGGTTCAAATATGCGGGGAAATTTCCGCGAACCAACGCGGCTGATCCCGTCGCCGAGGCGGCGGATGCGCAGCTTCGCCATGACATTGCGTTTCGGGTGGTGGCGGATCATGCGCGGTGTTTGACGTTTGCGCTCACCGACGGGGCGGCGCCGAGCAATGAGGGGCGGGGGTATGTGCTGCGGAGGATTCTGCGCCGCGCGGTGCGGTTTGGGCGGCAGCAGCTTGAACTAAATGAGCCGTTTCTGCATCAGCTTGTGCCGGTGATTGTGGATTCGATGGGGGCGGCGTTTCCCGAACTGAAGAAGAATCCCAGGCATGTTATTGGTTTGATCGAGGATGAAGAAATTTCATTCAGCCGGACGCTCGATCGCGGCATTGAATTGTTTGCGCAAGCCGCGGCAAGCGGTCGCATTTCCGGCAATGACGCGTTCAAGCTGCATGATACGTACGGCTTTCCCATTGACCTCACGCGCATCATGGCCGAAGAGCGCGGGATGACGGTCGATGTTGCCGGTTACGAAATCCTGATGGAGGAGGCTCGTGAACTGGCCAAAAAGGGCGGAAAGTCTAAAGAATCAGATCTCGTCGATCTTCCGCCCAGCGCGCTATCACAGCTTGGCAACAGTATTCCGCGGACGGACGATCAGCCGAAATTCTCGCGCGCCAAACTGCAGGCGCGTGTGCTGGCGATCTGGGATGGGAGCGATCTTGGATTGTCGCCGGCGTCGGCGATGGAGGATGAGGAACTGGCCATCATCCTCGATCGCACCAATTTCTATGCTGAAATGGGCGGGCAGGTGAGCGATCGGGGCGAATTAAAATCGGCTAGTGCCGTGTTCGACGTGGCGGATACCAAATCGGTGGGCGGATATGTACTGCACATTGGGCGCGTGCGGAGCGGCAGGATTGCCGTGGGGGACTGCGTCGAGGCGACGGTTGCCGCTGGGCGCGAACAGACGGAGAAGAATCATACTTCCACGCACCTAGCCAACTGGGCGTTGCGCGAAGTCCTCGGCGACGGCGTGCAGCAGAAAGGGTCGCTGGTTGATCCGGACAAACTTCGATTCGATTTTTCGCACAACAAGGCGATGAGCGATGAGGAGCTTTCGCGCGTCGAGACTCTGGTGAACGAGCGGATTGGGCGGAAGTGGCCGGTGTATGCGGAAACGGCGCCGCAGGAGGCGGCGCTGAAGATCAATGGATTGCGAGCGGTGTTTGGGGAGAAGTATCCGCCGATGGTGCGGGTGGTTTCCGTGGGAGCGCCGGTGAAGGAATTGCTGGCCGATCCGGGGAATCCCAAATGGCGCGAATTTTCCATCGAATTCTGCGGCGGCACGCACCTGGGGAATACGGCCGAGGCGGAGGCGTTTTGTGTTGGGGCCGAGGAGTCGGTGAGCAAGGGCGTGCGGCGCATCATGGCGTTCACGGGGGAGCAGGCGCGGCGGGCACGCGAAGAAGAAGCGGTGCTGGACCGGCTGTTGGCTAAAGCGGGGGAGCTTTCCGATGAGAGTTTGGGGGCGTCGCTGGCGGAAATTCAGAAGGATTTGAGCGAGGGGCATTTGCCGCTTTTGGCGCGGCGAAGGGCGCAATTGGCACTCAATGAATTGCAGACGCGATATCGCTCCTGGGAGAAGCGGAAGCAAGCCGCTAACAAAACGGCGGTTGATCCGGTGGCGGCGGGGGGGGAATTGCTGGCCAAGGCTCAGCCTCTGGGGCCGGGGCAATTGATTGTCGGGGCGGTCGCGGGGGCGAGCGATGATACGCTGCGGCTGGTGATTGACTGGTTGAAGAAGAAGGCGGGGAGTTATGGCATTTTGCTTGCATCGACGGATGGGCAGAAGGTCAGCTTTGTGGCGGCCGTCAGCGACGACATAATCGCCAAGGGTTTAAAGGCCGGTGATTGGGTGCGGGAGGCGGCCAAAGC
>JBEKYH010000089.1:0-12901 GCA_049511115.1 Tepidisphaeraceae bacterium
CTGCAGGTTATGCGCCTGAACCGAGACGATCGGCGATATATCCGGTGTGCTGGCTGCTGAGTCACTTGCCGATCCCGCCGCGCCCAATTGATTTTGCAGCAGCGCCTTTTCCGCCGCCGCCATCTGGTCCTGCGCCGGCTGATCCGCCGCCTGCTGTGCCCCTTCGCACCCGGCCAGACCGACCGCTGCGACAGCCAGCGCCAAACACGTCATTCGTCGAATATATTTCATGGGAGCCGGGGCGGGATTCATCAAGTACCTCCAACAACCGCGCTAGAACTGGATTGTGGCCATCAATGCGAATAAAGTCAAACGCAGGAAACCCCTGTTGGAAGGCACATGACCGAAGGCGGACCAGACCAAACTCCACGTCCAACGATTGATGCCGCGCGATCTCCCTCGGAATGGGGCTCCGCGTTGATCGTGGCTTGTTTCGCCGTCGGCTGCATGATGAGCTGGGCCACCTACGAAATGCATCAGCGCATCGGCACTGAAGTGGCTGTCAACCATTACCGCCACGACATCGACCTCATGTCCGGCCAGCAGAATGATCTGGCCGCCCTTCTGGCTGACCCGCGAACTCGGCTCATCCGCCTCGATCCGGTGGATCAGTTATCGCCTCTGGGCGCGGCCACGGTCGCCTGGAACAAGGACCGCCAGCGCGGTGCGGTATTCCTGGGCGCCACGGCCACCGCCGCATCACGCCGTTACCTTCTCTGGCTCGTATCCAATGGTGGGGCAAATTCCCAGACCAGTTTTGGCCCGACTCAGCCCGGCCAGGCAATTTATCTCTTCGCCGCTCCCCCGGGCATTGCCGTCGCCCCAACGGAAATCTTCCTCACCGATTGGACCCCCGGTGATTCACAAACAGGCCCGGCCCTGGCGCGCGGAAAGATTCGCATTGAAGACTAAAATCTACGCCATGCAAAAAGGCTTCTACAGCTTCTTCCCGCATCAGACCTGGGAGCCCAGCGTCAATCTGTATGAGACGGACCTTGCGTATATGGTCTGTGTGGACCTCTCGGGTGTGGAAAAGGAAAAGATCGACATCGAAGTCATCGGTCAGAGGCTGACGATCAAGGGAAACCGATCGGTTCCCACTTGCGCGCAGACCAGTCCCGCCCAGGGGCGCACCCGACTGCACCAGATGGAAATCGACCACGGCCCCTTCGCCCGGGAGGTGGAATTGCCGCAGAACGTGCAACAGGACCGCATCACCGCCCAGCACGTCAATGGAATGCTCTGGATTGAATTGCCCAAGAGGAAATAGACCAAACACACGGCCACAAAAATGGCCGGCCCAACCTATGGCTGATTTTCAGATCATCGAACGCAACGACGCCGGCACAACGCTCCGCGCCATCGGCAGCGGCCAGCAACTGGTCATTCCCCATCAGCTTCCCATCCTGCCCGTCAAGAATCTCGTCCTCTTCCCCGGCACCGTCCTCCCCCTGGAGGTCAGCAAAAATCTCCTCGACGATGTCATGCTCGGCGATAAAGTGATCGGCGTCATCACCCAGAAAAACGCCGACGCCGCTAATCCGACGATGGCCGATCTCCATCCCGTCGGTGTCATCTGCATGATCCTCAAGCTCCTGAAGCTGCGCGACAACAATCAATCCATCATCGTGCACGGCCTGATGCGCTTCCGCCTTCTGGAGCTGACCAAGACCGAGCCGTTTCCGATCGGCAGGGTTGAAGTCTTGCAGGAAGTCGTCACCGCCGGCACGGGGATGGATGCCCTCACCGCCAGCGTCCGCCAGCAGGCCAACCGCATGATTGAACTGAGCCCCGGCGCGCCGGAAGAAGCTGCTCAGGTCCTCACCAACATCACCAGCCCCGGCGCGTTGGCCGACTTTCTCGCGGCCAATCTGCCTAACGGCCAGACCTCTGAAAAGCAGCGCCTGCTGGAAGAACTCGATGTCGAAAAGCGCCTGCGCATCCTGGCCGGGTCGCTGGCGGCGCAGCTCGATGTGATGGAGTTGCAAAGCCGCATCAATGACCAGGTCAAGGAAAACATCGACAAGAGCCAGCGCCGCTACTACCTGCAGGAGCAGATGAAGGCCATCCGCAAGGCCCTGGGCGACCAGGACTCCGGCGCGGACGGGGCCGAGGTCGATTCGCTTCGCACCAAGCTCGAGGCCGCCAAGCTGCCAGAATTGGTCATGAAGGAAGCCACGCGCGAATTGGAGCGCCTGGAATCCATCCCCAACGCCAGCCCCGAATACGGCGTCATCCGCACTTATTTGCAGATTCTCAGCGAGCTGCCCTGGGTGGTGGAAACCACCGACAAAATCGACCTCGTCGAGGCGCGCAAAATCCTCGACCGCGATCATCACGACCTGGACAAGGTCAAACGCCGCATCATTGAATACCTCGCGGTACGCAAGCTCAAGCCCGACGGCGGCGGCGCCATCCTCTGCTTTGTCGGCCCGCCGGGCGTCGGCAAAACGTCGCTTGGCAAATCCATCGCCGAAGCAATGGGGCGAAAATTCATCCGCGTCGCGCTGGGCGGCGTGCGCGATGAGGCCGACATCCGCGGCCACCGCCGCACGTACATTGGCTCCATGCCCGGCCGCATCATCGCCGAGCTGCGCAAGGCCGGCACGCGCAATCCCGTCATGATGCTCGACGAGATCGACAAGGTCGGCAACGATTTCCGCGGCGATCCCGCGTCGGCGCTGCTGGAGGTCCTCGACCCCGCGCAAAATCACACGTTTACCGATCATTACCTCGACGTGCCGTTCGATCTTTCGCGCGTCCTTTTCATTGCCACCGCCAATACGATGGACACGGTGCCGGGTCCGTTGCGCGACCGCATGGAAGTGATCGATATCCCAGGCTACACGAGTTCCGACAAGCTGCTCATCGCGCGGCAATATCTGGTGCCGCGCCAGTTGGACGCCAACGGCTTAAAGCCGGATCAGGCTCGTTTCAGTGACGCCTCGCTGAAATGGCTCATCGACGGGTACACGCGCGAAGCTGGCGTGCGCGCCCTGGAGCGATCCATCGGCTCGGTCGCCCGATCCATTGCGGCGGAGATCGTCGGCGGAAAGACACAGCGCGAAATCGTCAGCAAGGACATGGTCACTCAGGTGCTGGGTCCGCGAAAATTCGACCCCGAGCTGGCCGCGCGCACCAGCGTCCCCGGCGTGGCCACGGGAATGGCCTACACCCCCGTCGGCGGCGAAATCCTCTTCATCGAAGCCACGCGCATGCCCGGGAAGGGAAACATCACCCTGACCGGCCAGATCGGCGAAGTCATGAAGGAATCCGCCACCGCCGCCTACAGCCTGATCCGCAGCCGCGCCGAGGAACTGGGCATCAAGCCGGAACTGCTGGCCAACAGCGACTTCCACATCCATGTCCCCGCCGGCGCCGTCCCCAAGGACGGGCCTAGCGCGGGTGTGGCCATGTTCACGGCGCTGGCGTCGCTCATGCTCAACCGGCCGGTGCGGCATGATCTGGCCATGACCGGGGAAATCACCCTGCGCGGCTTGGTCCTGCCCATCGGCGGCCTCAAGGAAAAAACCCTCGCCGCCAAACGCGCCGGCATCCGCCAGGTGATCGCCCCCAAGCGCAATGAAAAAGATTTGCCCGATATTCCGCAGGAAGTCCGCGACACGCTCAAATTTCATTTCGTCGAGAATATCGACCAGGTATTGAAGCTGGCCCTAGGCGAAGCGCCGGGGAAAAACGGGCAGTTGCGACGCGCCGAACATAAGCCGCGTTGACCGACGGCTCGTTATCCTAGTGCAGCAACCCCGTCGGCTTAAACGGCTCTTCCTGCAAAATCACGTTGTTGTATCGCAGCAGCGTCCCCTTGGCCCGTTCCAATCGCTCCAGGGCGATGTTGTAATTGGCGATGGCCTGGTTCTCCGCCTCGGACTGTTGCGCCAACTGATCGGCCAGTTGCAGGCGCAATTGCACGAATTCCGGCGTCATCGCCTCGGTTCCCCGTTCCTGGCGCACCACGACATCATCCAGAGCGCGCTGGGCGGCCAGGCGCGATTGCCGGTTGGTTTCAATCAGGTGATACGTTGTCTCCACCTCGCGCGCGCCCTGACGCACATCCACCGATACCTGGTCGATCAATTCCGAATACTGTTCGATGGCCTGCTGACGCTGCAACGTCGTGCGGAGCACGATGGCCAGCGCCTCACGGTTGCCCAGCGGAAATTCAAATTGCAGCCCCAGGCTGTATTCGAAGTGGCCGAATTTGATCTGGTCGCTCGCCGCATCCCCATAGTTGCTCCCCACCACGTTGGGCGCGACCGAACCCACAAAATCCAGCTTGGGCAATGTGTTATTCTGGGCCACCTTATAGGTCACCGAAGCCGTATCAATCGCCAGAAGCTGCTCGCCCAGTTCAAAGCGATTCTCCACCGCCGAGCTGATCTGGTCCGCCATGTCGAAATTCATCGGCGACTCGACCGGGTCGTCGGCCGCGACGATCAAAACCGTGCTGGAGACGGGGAGATTCGGGTCGTTCATCAACTGCTTGAGTTGGTCGGATAGATTTCGCGCATCCGCCTTGGCGCGGATCAGCGCCGACCGCCGCGCTTCCAGCGAGGTCTGCACCTGCGACACTTCCAGCGAACTGGTCAGGTGTTCCACCCTGCTGAATTGGAGCTGATAGGCCGACTCGTTTTCCCGCAACAGGCTCTCTTCCACCGCCACATCGCGCTGTGACTGCACCAATTGCCAGTACGCCTCCTCGAGCTTGGAAATGTCTTCCTCCAGCGACTTGCGGAATTCCAGCAGGCTCTTGCGCGCGTCGTTGCGGCTGATGAAAATGCGCGCCTCGTTGACGTCGGAGCCGAAATTCCGCAGCAGGGGCTGGGTCAGTTGGAAGTTGATCTTGTTCTGGTAGTAGGGATTGTCGAAGAAACGCTGGGGGATCAATAGGTTATACGTCGTGTCGTAGTCCACCTGAATCTGGCCGCCGCTCACCAAGTTCTCTTTGATGCCGGCCTGCCCCTCGTAAATATCCTGTTTGTCATAGAATACGGTGCTGGTCAGCATGTCCGGATTGCTCGGATCGGTGAAAATCTCGCCGCCCGTCTCGTCGTCCTTCTTCTGAAACTGCAAATTGCTGAATAGCGTCGGGTCAAAGAGCGCCTCCGCCTCCGTCACACGGCTGGCGTCAATCGACGGTTGATAGCCCGCGACCTTCACATCATGGTTGTAAAGCACCAGGCGCTGAACGGCCTGCTGCAATGTGAGCCGCAAAACTGGCTCATCGTCAGAGCCAAGCGAGGGACCCGTGGTCGGCCCGGCCAAATAACCCGGGCGCGTGGTCCCGGCCGTAGCATTGCCGCTACCGCCCAGGGGATCAATCTGCTCGGTCGCCAGCGGCTGCAATTGATCGGATGGGTCAAGCCTCGCCTGGGCGCGTTCCGACCGCTGCAACATGCGCGGATCGAACACCGGCGGGTCCGCCGGCATTCCACAACCGGCCGTGTGCAACGCCAACAGGGAAACGCCACAGACTAACAACTTCTTGCGGGGCATGACTGGTTGATTCCTTTTACGGCCGATAACAGGCCCACCATTAGATCGGCACGCCGTCCGATTTGCTACAAATTTGAGCAACCCTAACAATCGGACCTTCACCAACCAGCGCCCTCCTCTTGCCTCTTAGAGCCGGATGGAGGAGAGGTTATTCCCCAAATGGTATTAACAAGGAAACACAAAATGAACGCCGAGACGCCGAGACGCCGAGGAAGGCTTCTGGATGGATTTGCGAGGCTGGTATACTATCTTATCTATGCGACCATTGTTATCTGCATTGCGATATTGCTGTACATGATAATGGTCGCGGAGTTCAGCGGCCATCGAATCAATGGTCCAATACCACCAGCACCTACTGTCCAATAGCCCCTCAACCCCTTATGACCGGGAATCCAGACAGCCCACGACTCCACCATTGAGCGCGCCAACTCAGGTTGGTATCGTTTCCCCCACTTCCATGCCAAGCGAGACCTATAACCGCGGATTGCATCGCATTGCCATGTTGGCGGCAGCGGCGACGTTTCCTCTCATTTTCCTCGGCGGCCTGGTCACCAGCCATCAGGCCGGCCTGGCTGTTCCCGATTGGCCCAACAGCTTCGGCTACAACATGTTCCTGTTCCCGCCCCGGTATTGGGATGGGGGGATTTTTTTCGAGCATACGCACCGCCTTTGGGCCAGCGTTGTGGGAATGATCTGCATTGTTTTGTGTGCCTGGGCATGGTGGACCGACTCACGCCGGTTGATCCGGGGGCTGGCCACGGCCGTGCTTGCCATGGTCATTGTCCAAGGGATTCTCGGCGGCCTGCGGGTGATTTTTAAGAACCTCGACCTGGCCATGGTCCATGCCTGCGTCGCCCAGGCTTTTTTCTGCTTGGCCGCGCTCATGGCCGTCGTAACGAGTCGCTGGTGGACCACCGCTCCCGATTTAACCAAATCCGAAGATGCCGGCCACGGACGCCGGCTGGTTATTGCGGCCGGGGCGACCGTTGCGGTTGTCTATTGCCAGCTCATCGTCGGCGCCGTCATGCGGCACGAAAAAGCGGGACTGGCTGTGCCGGATATCCCGCTGATTTACGGCCGCCTTGTCCCCCCCACCACGGCATCCGAACTGGCGTCCATCAACTCACTACGAGTCTGGAAGCTCGATCTACCCGCCGTCACGCTAGGGCAAATCTGGCTCCATTACGCCCATCGTGTCGGAGCTTTAGTCGTCAGTTTCTTCATTCTCGGCCTGGTAGCGCACATTCTCCTCTTCCATCGCCGCCGCCGCGGACTTGTAAGCTTGGCGCTCCTCCTCCTCGGTTTGCTTATCACGCAACTTGTGCTGGGCCTCGCAACGGTGTATTACAAAAAGCCGGCCGACGTGGCCAGCGCCCATGTTGCGGTCGGGGCGCTAGTTCTGATGGTCAGTTTCGTGATTACCGTGGCCGCGCGTCGGCTTTATTGGCCCAGAGCGAAACAGCAACTGCGCGAACTGTCGGACGGCCTGCAGGCGTCCCGCACTCAAGCTTCAATCCTGAGTCCCCAACCATGAGTGGCAACCTCTGAATCCGTCATGACGACCACCCAGATCGAACTTCCCGCCGCCAGCCAATCAAACAGGCAATCAGTTGCGCCGTCCAAGGCCGCCGACATGCTGCAATTGGCCAAGCCGCGCATGAACATGCTCGTCGTCGGCACCACGATGGTCGGCTTCTGCATGGCCGTCCGCGGCCACCACGATTGGCTGAAAATCCCCGCGACGCTTGTCGGCACCGCCCTCAGCGCCGCCGGCGCGGGAGTCCTGAATCAATTCATCGAGCGCCGCCGCGACGCATTGATGCCGCGTACGCGCAACCGGCCGCTCCCCACGGGACGTCTCGACCCCGCCGAAGCCGCTGGCTTTGGCCTTGGCCTGGCGATCGGCGGCGTTGCCGTTTTGACGCTTTTGATTAACCCACTTACCGGCGCATTGGCGGCGTTGACGCTCATCAGTTACCTGCTGATTTATACGCCCCTCAAGCCGCACACGACGTGGAATACGTTGGTCGGCGCCCTCCCTGGTGCGATTCCGCCGGTCATGGGCTGGTCCGCCGTGCGTGGCCAGATCGGGCCGGAGGCGCTGGTTCTTCTGGCCATTCTTTTCGTCTGGCAAATCCCGCATTTCATGGCCATTGCCATTTTGTACAAGCAGGATTACGCCCTTGCGGGATTTAAAATGCTGCCGGTTGTGGACCATTCACTGACCCGGACGGGACGGCACATCATCCTCTTCAGCGCCGCCCTGCTGCCCGTCAGCGTGTTGCCGGTGTTTCTGGGGATGGCCTCCATGCCCTACTTTATTCTGGCCGTCTTGATGGGATTGGCGTTCTTTTCCTTCGGCATTCCCTGCGCCACAACCGGATCGCGCACCGACGCCCGCCGCTTGTTTGTGGCGTCAATTGTGTATTTGCCCGTGTTGCTGCTCATCCTGATGTGTAACCGGGCGTAGACGTTCATGCGGGATTTTCTAGCCATGTCATTGCTCCTCCTGACGGCGATTTTGCCGGCGGGATGCGGTAAGTCCGACGATACGGCCAATTCGACCCCCGCCCCGCGAGCGGTGCCTTCGGGCAGCGCCACGATTCACGGCCTGGTCTTCTTCGACGGCACGGCGCCGGCAATCAAAGTCGTCTCTCCTCCCAACTACTGGGCCACCGCCACCGACCCGACGATCATCGTCAACCCCAACGGCACGTTGAAAGATGTGCTGGTTTATCTGCAAGACGGCCCCCCCGGTGACGGCGGCGGACCACCCGTGATCCTCGATCAGCGCAACGCGACCTACGTGCCGCACGTCCTGGCCCTCCAGGTCGGCCAGCCGCTCATCATCCGCAGCAGCGACGCGCACTTTCATAATGTGCACATCGACGCCTCGGTGAACCGCCAGCAGAATTACCCCATGCAGGAACCCGGCGATCTGCCCCCGATTACCTTCAAAGTCCCCGAGTTTTTTCAGATCAAATGCGACGTTCACCCCTGGATGGATTGCCAGGTCGGCGTCTTCGACCATCCCTATTTCGCCGTAACCGGCGACGACGGCTCTTTTGTGATCCACAACGTCCCGCCCGGCAATTACACTCTGGCCGCCAAACACGAACGCTACGGCGACCTCACGCAGCAGATCACATTGACCGACCAGCAAACCACCGAGGTCACATTCAGGTACAAACAGCCATGACCGCGACCCTCCCCATAGCTGCCCCACCCGCCGTGGAGGCGGTCGTCGCCATTGAGGGGCTTACCCATCGCTATGGCCCGCGCGTCGCGCTGGACAACCTGCGACTCTCGGTCAATCGCGGCGAAATTTTCGGATTTCTCGGCCCCAACGGCAGCGGCAAGACCACCCTCTTCCGCATCCTCTGCACGCTCATCCCCGCCCCGCCGAACACCGTTCACATGCTGGGCATCGACATCGCCGAAGCGCGCGACGAACTCCGCCGCCGCATTGGCGTGGTCTTTCAATCGCCGAGCCTCGATAAGCAGCTCACCGCCGAGGAAAACCTCCGCCACCATGGCCATCTCTACGGACTGCGCGGCCAGGAGCTTTCCAGCCGCATGGACGAATTGCTGGGGCGATTGAAACTCGCGGATCGCCGTCACGACATGGTCGGCTCATTCAGCGGCGGGATGCGGCGGCGCGTGGAGCTGGCCAAGGGCTTGCTCAATCGCCCGTCCATTTTGCTTCTGGATGAGCCAAGCACGGGGCTTGATCCCGGCGCGCGAATCGATCTCTGGGCCATCCTCCGCGACATCCAGGCCGAGGGGAATGTGACGATTCTGCTGACGACGCATCTGATGGACGAAGCCGACCGGTGCAATCGGCTGGCGATACTCGACCACGGGAAACTGGCCGCCTGCGACACGCCGGCGGCCCTTAAGGAGCGAATCGGCGGGGATGTGATCACGCTGACCTGCGCTGACCCCGCGGCGGCCGCGGACGCGATCCGTAGCAAACTCGGCCTGGAAGTTGAACGGCTGGATAACAGCCTTCGCATCGAGCGCCCGCGCGGGCACCAGTTTGTGCCGCAACTTATCGAGGCGCTGCCGGGGTTAGTTGAATCCGTCTCCGTCGGCAAACCCACCCTCGAAGACGTCTTCATCCACGTCACCGGGCATGGGTTTGAGCGCAGCGGACCGGCGGTTTAGCGATCCGGCAATTCTGGTCCCCTCTCCATGTACTCAGGGAGAGGGTTAGGGCTTGGTCAGAATTCGCACCGCCAGATTTTCCAGGCCCAGCAGCAGGTCCTGCCCCGGCCCGGCGTGGACCGTCCCGTTCAAGGTGTAATGAACCTGCTTTCCTTGTCGCCGGTTGCTGATGATATTCCGCCCGCGCAGCAGCCCCAGGTGGTGGCTCACCGTCGGCTGCGGCAGCCCGAGGCTGTGACACAGCGCGGTGACATTTCGCTCTCCTTCAGCCAGGAGCAGCAAAATCTTCACGCGGGTTTTATCGGATAATAACTGGAACAAAGAAGTCAGTTGATCCAAATCCTGTTCACTGACCCCGGTACCAAACTTCCCCATGGAACTACTCCCGTAACGCCGACGGAGCGATCCGATTCAGCAACCATCTTAGTTTTGACGATGGATGAAGGTCAAAAACAAAACCGGCGCCCCATGAAACGACGAATGCCACACGTAACCGCGGCACAACTTTAACAAACTTTGCGGCACCGCGTCAATTTGTTATGAGCAAAAAAACTTCATTTATTGCCAGGGTCGCAGCATGCCCGAGCGTCACTTTCCCGCGGCGTAGGTAACCAGATTGGCCATGAGATTGGTCGCGGATTGGGGTTGGTAGCCGTAGACGCCGTCCACGGGCTGGCCCACCAGCCCCTCGGTGATGTCCTCGGCACTGTAAATGACGGAGGTTCGTCGCCGCGTGGTTCCTTCGTCAAATCCCTCGAGCCGGAAATGATTCGTCGCCGGCAGGCGCGACCGCTCAAATCGCCGAAATGAAGGCCGCGTCAACACGCTTCCGGCGCTGTAGATGGCGTTATCAGGCGTCAGCAGTTCCAAGGCGCCGTCAGGAAACATGGCTTTGATTTCAGTCTGCGCCGCCGCGTCGAACGCCTGGCTCCCCCCGGCCGCGTCGATGACCAGGACCCCGCCGCGATCGACGAACCGCTTGATCTCCTCGCGCGCCGAGTCGCCGAGATGGAAATTCGCTGTACCCGTCAAATGAGCCAGCTTGAAGGTCGAATTGAGCTTTCCGTCCCCGGGAATGACGGTTTGCACTTGCAAGTCGATTCCGCGCGTATTGTGCATCACCGCGGCGAGGCGCACCCACCCACCCGGTTCGGGGTCCCAGTTGCCGCCGTATTCGAGGCGGGCGACTTTCACGCTGCGCCGCACCGGTTGGGAATTGGGGCGGACGATATAAGTGTCGCCCTTTAGCCGCGCGCCGCTCTGGTCCACCGAGTAAAACAAGATGTCGGCCAATAGCTCGTAGACATCCTGGCGGCTGCCGATTTGGCGCTGCTCGAAAAACCGCGAGGGATCGGCCTCGGGAACCAGCAGCATCAGATCGCGCACGCCGTTGTTCAGTTCCAGCACCTGCGGCGGAAATTTCCACTTCGCGGCGCGGTATTCCTCGCCGGTGAAAATCACGCTGTCCTTGGGCACGTTGCGGAATTCATAGGCGGGAAACAGCTCCGTCCCCAGGGACCGGAAGCTGTCGGAGAATTCCTTGCTGGCGCAATCGGCGTTGCCGAAGAGGATGCCGCCTTCCTCGATGAACTGCTTGAGCTTCTTCTTGTCATCGCTCATCAGATTGAGGCGCTGGTTGCCGGAAATGTAAAGAATCGCCGAATCGTGCATCTCCTCCACCGGCGTCTTGGTGGTGACCGTCTCCCAGTTGAATTCCTGCTCGACCTGCGTCCCCAGCCAATCCGTCAAACTCGCCAGATCGCGCGGCCGGAGGTTCCAGTTGGCCTGCGTGGGAACACCTGGCGGCTGGGCCGCTTGTTGGGCGGCATTCTTGCCTCGCGCCGTGGGAATCACGTCGTATTCGAGCTTGCTGACGATGATCGGATTCCGTCCGCGCGTCAGAAAGAGGACGGCAAAGCATGTATCAGGCAGATTGTCCCAGGCGCCGGTCGTGGGATTCTGCGACTTCAGCAGCAACTTGGCGCCGTCCTGATACCAGTCGCGCTGGCCGAAGTATTTGCGGCCGCTGATCATGCCGATGCGGGCGAGGGCGTAAAGGGCGTAATTCTTGAGGGTGATGCCGCCGATCTCATGGCCTTCGCGGGACTGGTCGAAATTGGCGTCCATCCAATCCAGGCCGGGATCGATGTTGGCATCGGGTTTCACCGTCCGACAGTCGGCCGGCCGCAGCGCGGCCAATTCGTCATCCGAACCCAGCAGCACGGCGATGCCGCTGGCGGTCATGCCCATGGTGCGTTCCTGCTTGGCGGCCGAGCCGATCCGATAGACCCAGCTTCCGTCCTTTTGCTGCTGCGACCGCCAGGCCCGCTCGACGGTGGCCCAGAACGTGGAGGGAACCTCCAGCCCCGCGTCGGCCAGCGCCTTGATGCCCATGGTGCCGTAGAAGCTTACGCTGTGGTCGGCGTAATCCGCTTCATCGGTGAAGTCCGTCCGGTAGGAAAAGAGGCCGCGCGTGCGGCCGGTCGTGTGCATGGCTGTCACCAGCGTATTCAGGTCCTTCACCATGATCTGCCGGACGGCAGGATCGCGCGTGAGAAGCGGCCAGACCTGGGCGCGCATACCCACCGCATAGACGCCCGTGATGTGCGGGCTGCCGATCAGAAAGTCGATGGCCGTCTGCATTCGCGCATCGTGTTCGCTCTCCCCCGCCGCGAGGAGCGTGCGAATCGCCAGCGCCGTCTGGAATCCAAACTGCCCCTGATCGGCCAGATCGCGCTGCGTCCCGGTCGGCTCCTGATCGACCTCCCACGTTCCCCAGGCATTCTGCTGCCGGTAAATCCAGGCGACGGATTTGCTGATGGCCGCGGTGATCTGGGTGTTGGAGATGGCCGCGTCCTGAGCGTGCGCGGTCGCGGGCATCAGCAGGAGCATGAGGGAGAGCGCGCCCGCGCTGGCGAGGAGGCAGATGCATCGGTTTCGTTGGGGCATACGAAGTGTCGCTCTGTTGCAATTCTACCATATGCCGAGCCTGCAAGGGATGACAGGGTTGCGCGGGGCGGTGTGAAAGCAGGGCAATCGCGTTTGGCCGGGGGTTCCTCTGGTCCCCTCTCCATGTACTCAGGGAGAGGGATAGGGTGAGGGTCGTTTTTGAGTGGACCATGACGTTCGGACTTCCGAAGAACCCTCACCCCGGCCCTCTCCCTGAGTACGGTTCGACGTGACTCACCGAAGTCAGGGCGAGGGAGAAATCCCAAAAGCG
>JBEKYH010000090.1:0-12895 GCA_049511115.1 Tepidisphaeraceae bacterium
TTCGGGCTGGCATTGCTCCGAGCCCCCTCCTCAATCCTCCACCGGAATACCGGGGGCGGAGGTAAAAGGCGGCGCGGCCTTCGGCCGAGATAGTGGAACGGTAGAACAGTTGAGCAGTAGAAATCAGTGCTGACATTCATAATTCCCCTGCCTTCCTCTGAGTCCTCCGTGTCCTCTGTGGTGAGCCTGAATTCGCCTTTCACGTTCGCAGCAATCCCGCCGCGTCCAAGCCTTCGCGGACGGCTTTCAGCAAGGTGAAATCGGCGCCGTCGTATTGGCTGAGGGTGATGCCAGTCACGCCGCAGTCGCGGGCGATGGCGATGCCGGATTTGATCAGGTCCGGCGTGGCGACGGGGCGGACGCCGATGGCGGAGTTGATGGGGAAGCCGGCTTTGGGGATCGGGGTGTTGGGGGCAGCGGGGATTTCGTGGCCGAGTTGGCGGGCGATTTGCGTGAGGTATTGGCGTTTGATGTTCAAGGCGCTCGCCTGGCCGGTGTCTTCGGAATATTCCTGGACGCGGATGGAATCGACGGCGGTTCGCATCGCGGGGAGATCGACGCCCCAATCTTCGGGGTTGCGTTTGGTCATGAAGAGGCTGAAACGCATATCGACATCGGAGCGATTTTGTCTGGTCGCGTGAACCGTCTGGTGAATGGTTTTATACAGCCGGGCGGTGGAATCGAAACGGAATTGCCGCCAGCGCGAGAGGTGCGGCTGGGCCGTCGGATCGGCGAGCAAGGCGGTCTGGGCGGCGGCGAGATCGAAGCCGTCGAGGGCGGCCTGCTTGTGGCACGAGGGGCAAAAACATCCGCCGGTGGCGGGGCCGCCTTCGTCGAAGGGGATGATGGCGGACATGACCAGGTCCACGTCGTAGCGGCCGGCGAGTTCGCCGAAGAGGGCGAGGATGTACTGGCGGACATCGGGATTGTTGATGCAGGCGGGGCGGAAATGGTTGTGGGAGATGTTGCCGTGAATGTCGCGCTGGGCGCAGTCGGCGAGGACGCCTTCGGCGCGCTGGCGATCGACGATGGAATGGGAAATCTCCACGCCCGTCGAGAGGCCGCGCTTGCGGACGGCCGCCGCCAATGTTTCGACCCAGTCGGTCTGGTTGAGCCAATCGTGATCGGAGAGGATCGGCTTGATGCGGCCGTAGCGCGACATATCGGGATGCCAATAAACGCGGGAGTCTTCGGCCGTCCAGGTCTGCCGGACGGGATTGTGCGGAAAGACCGCCGTGGTGGCGGGGCGCTTTTCCGGATGCATGAGGCCAAGGATGTAGATGTTATTGACGGCGGCCATCTGCAGGTTGTCGAGGACGCGCTCGATGCCTTCATCATGCAGGTCCCAGGCGTAGACGCTGATGCCGACCTGGAAGCCGGGGATGACGGGGTTGCCGGGGCCGGTGGCGGAGGGAGCGGTTGTGGGCGGAGAATCAGCGGCGAACGAAGCAGAAGACTGGAGGGCGGAGAGAGCGACGGCCGCCGAGCCGGCGAGGAAGCGGCGGCGGGAGAGGGGGTTGGGAGTGGGGTTCATGTAAGGGTTTAGTATACCCGGTCAGTGAACCATGGAATGCATACCAACATTCGCCGTTCAGGCTCCGCGAGCGGTACGGCGTCGCATCAGCAGCAGGCCCGCAGCGCACATGAACGAAAGTTCTGCCGGCTCCGGAACGGGAGTGGCAATGAATCCTTCGTATCCATCCCCGTTGTAGTACTGTCCTATGAGAGTGCCGTTATAGACGCCGTAAATGTCGACTCCAAGGCCGTTGCCGAACACAGCTCCCGGAGGGTTTACCACCGAATATGTGGAACCGTTATAGACAAACCCCGATTGACTTGATCCGCCAATATCTCCGACGATCGTACTGCCATAGATTCCGTTCGGATAAAAGCCGCTAGGCAGGCCCGTCAAGGTTGTGAAGGTTGACGAAGTATAGGTCCAGGATTCCTGCGGGGACACCGAATATCCGACGATGGTGTTGCCGTAAATTCCAGATGCAAAATCAGACGACGTACCTGGATTGTCCAAAGTAGTAAAGGTCGATCCATTATAAACGAATCCATGACTGACAGAATTGCTGTCAAAATAAACGCCGACGATCGTATTGCCGTAGATGGCATTCGGCTCGGTGCCATTCACTCCCAGCGGGTCGTCCAAAGTGGTGAAGCTGGAGCCATTATAAATGAACCCGCTCGGCTCAACGTCATCCGGATTGGTAAAGTAAGCTCCGACGATTGTATTTCCCGAAATCCCAGTGGCGACGGTGGCGTAGCCGAGCGGGTCGTCCAGAGTGGTAAAACCAGACCCGTTGTAGATGAACCCGTGTCCGATCAATTTGGAATCGGAATACCCGCCCACTATCGTGTTGCCTGAGATTCCGCGGGGAGTCGTGAGCCCGTTGTACGCCAACGGGTCTTCAAAGCTTGTAAACGTATACACTGTCGCCCGCAACGGTCTGGAAATCGAGAGAGTCGCTGCGGTCGCGACGAGTTGAGCAGCCAACCGACGCCGAGACCTTCTCCGTGTAGTGTGTCGCATCGCTCCCTTCCTCTTAGCGTGCCGATACATTCGAACGACGGCACGTACTTTTAACGCGACTGGGCAGAAGCAGCAACTACGTCACTGTTGCCGGGCAGGCGATTTCAGCTTCATGCCTTCACCAGCTCCATCGTCGGGAACTGCGCTCCGAGGATCGGCTTGCTCGGCGTCTCGAGCCAATTCTGCAGGATGCTGGCGTAGACGCTGCGGAAGTCGATGCCATAGCGGAGGTCGCCCTGGTCGAGGTTGGTCAGCGACGGATGATTGCCGATGACACCGTTCTGGACGCCTTTGCCCATGACGAACATGGGAGCGGCGGCGCCGTGGTCGGTGCCCAGCGAGGCGTTGGCGGCGACGCGGCGGCCGAATTCGCTGAAAGTCATCATCAGGACGCGGTCGTCGTTGCCCTGGGTTTTCAGGTCGGCCCAGAAGGCGCCGATGCCTTGCGACAATTGGGTCATCAGTGCGTCGTGGCGAGCGGCCTGGCCGGCGTGGGTGTCGAAGCCAGCCAGGGCGACGTAGTAGACGCGGGTGGGCAGGCCGCCCTGGATCATGGCGGCGATGGTGCGCAAGCCGTTGCCGAATTCATTGTTGGGATAAGTGCCGGCGGCCTGATGGGCCTTGGTGATGCGGAGGATTTCGTCGCTGCTGACCTGCGCGTCCATGGCGGTGCGATGGAGGAAATCCAATTGGCTCGCGGCGGTGATGGGGGCGTTGGAGGCGCTTGCTTTGGGTACGGACAACACCCCTGCCGCGGGTTGCGGGGAACTTGGAGCGGCGGGAGCAGTGGTGTCGGCCTTATTTAGAGCCAGATAGTGTTGCTGATCGGCGCCGTGATATCGGTAAGCGTCTGGCCGCTGGAAACTGAGAGGCATGACGCGCTCGCCCTGCATGGCCAGGGGAAGCTGGTCGCCCATGGCGACGCCTACTTTCGGGTCGCAGCCGGGGCAGGTGTTATCGAAATAGCGGCCGAGCCAACCGCTGATGGGCGTGTCGCGCTCGGGCTGGGCGCTCTGCCAGATGTCCATGGCGCGGAAATGCGACCGATTGGGGTTGGGATAGCCGACGCCCTGGAGGATGGCGAGTTTGCCCTGATCGAGCAGGTCGTTGAAGGCGGTGAGCTTGCCATTGAGGCCGATGTAGTCGTTGATTTTCAGGACGGTATTGGCCGGATGCGCGATCTGGCCGCGGGCGCGGTAGTAGGCGTCGTCGGCGTAAGGGACGACGGTGCTGAGGCCGTCGTTGCCGCCGGAGAACTGGACGACGACGAGAATCTTTCCGTCGGCGCCGCTGGGCTGCTGAACGAGGCTGTTATCCAGCGGCTGGGCGAGAGCGAGCACCGTCTGGTCCAGAAACGTCGGAATCGTCGGAGCGACGGCAAGAAGCGTCAGGCCCTTCTGGAGAAACACGCGACGAGTGGAGACATGCTTTTGCATTTGGACACCTCTAAACACAAAATTCATTTTCACCGCGAAGGCGCGAAGGACGCGAAGAAAAACAAGAAAAACGAGACTCACCACAGAGGACACAGAGGAAATTCACAATCGAAGTTGAATTCATTCTTGTCTTCCTTGGCGTTCTTCGGGTCTTGGCGGTGAAAAATCTTGTGTTCGTTAGCACAGTTGGTACTCCGGCATGGAGACGATTAATTGGACGATTTTTTTCAAGGTTGGGAAGCGCGGGGGGGCGTCGCCGGCGGCGTCTACCAGTATCTGTCGCTGGTCGGGGTCGATGGGGCGCTGGATGAGGCGCGCGACCCAGCGATCGACTAATTCTTCGGACGAATCGCCCAAGGGTTCGTTGCGCAGGTTGGGCGTTGGGCCGCTGGTCAGGGTGACGCCGGCGTTGTAGCGGATGAAGATAGTGCCGGTGTTGATCCAATTTCGGCCGCCTATCCAGCCGCGGACATTGGGGGGTTGGAAGGGAACCTGGCCCATCTGCGTGAGCTGCTGCTGGATGACGCGCTCGTCGGGCATATCGATGGCCAACAGGCGGATGGTGCCGGCCAGCAACTGCACGGGGGATTTAATTTGCGCTCCGATGACCTGTGAATTGTAGAATGCCTTGCTTGTAAACAGGGTGCGCAGGAAGGGGCGAAGCTCATAATCCGCGCCGCGCAGTTCGGCGCCCAGGGCGGCTTGGAGTTTGGGGTCGAGGTCTTCGCTCACGAAATAGCGGTACATTTCGCCGGCGATGAAGGGGGCGCAGGCGGGATGACGGAGGATGATGTCCACCACGTCGTCGCCGTTAAAATCGCCGACGTAATCGAGGTAGGACTTGACGCCGTAGTCATGCTGATTGGGCATGAAGATGAATTTTTCGCCGTCGTGGGACCAGCCGGTGAAGGCGCGAGCCCCCTGCTTCACGTCGTTTTCGGTGTAATTGCCGATGCCGAGGGTGAAAAGTTCCATCAGCTCGCGGGCGTAATTTTCGTTGGGGTGGGCTTTTTTATTTTGCGTGTTGTTCAGGTAATCGAGCATGGCGGGATCGCGGCTGATGCCGTGGACCATGGCGGCAAAATTTCCGGCGGCATTCTGCCGGAGCAATTCATTTTGCTGCCACATCAGCTCGGCCATGCGTTCATCCTTGGAGCTGGTCGTGAAGTGGCCGTGCCAGAAGAGCGTGAGTTTTTCCTGGAGCGGATGCGGCCCGTAGGCCATGTGCTTCATCCACCAGCCGCCCATGGCCAGCATCACCGCCTGATTGGCCTGGTTGAACTTCTGGCGGAGGGTTTTCTTGTCGGCTTCGCTCGCGGTGGCGATCTGAAGGGCGAGGGCGCGGAGGGTTTTGGGGACGCCGTCAATGGCGGAGAGATCGGGGACATCGGTTTCGCTTTGCTCCTCGGCGGGGGCGTCGGGAAAATCGAGGAGTTCATCGAGGGCCGCCTGGGGGCCGAGGGAGCGGGCGTGTTCGATCTCCGCGGCGGTGCCGCCGAAGCCGGCACGGTTGAGGAGGTGCGCGGCCTTCACGGCGTCGAACGGGTCGCTCGACGTTGGCGTGTATGGCTGCAACAGCGGATGACTGGACATGCGAAACCTCACAAGGACCCAAGGGAACGGCCAATGAACATTATACAAAACGCGACGGCCGGGCGATTATTGCGCACCGTACGCCGAATCCATTGCATGTAGCGTGGGCACGCCCCACCGCCTGGCAAAAATGGTGGGCGGTGCCCACCCTACGCAAACTTCGGCTTTTTCCTCAGTCCTCAGCACTCAGTCCTCAGTCCTCGGTCCCTTTGCCTGCCTTGCTCCTTTGTCCTATATAGTATCCCGCTGGAGACGACATGAACGAAATGCTGTTGAAACTTGGCCATTCCCCTGACCCCGACGACGCGTTTATGTTTTATGGGCTGGCCCGGAATTTGGTTCCATCAGGCCCCTACCGGTTTGAGCACATTTTGCAGGATATTCAGACGCTCAATCAGCGGGCCATGCGCGGGGAGTTGGAGATTACCGCCATTTCCATCCACGCCTATCCGTATGTTGCCGACAAGTACGCCCTGACCAGTTGCGGGAGCAGCATGGGGGACAAATACGGGCCGATGATTATCGCCACTAAGCCGTTGCAATTAAAAGATTTGCGCGGCAAGACAATTGCCATTCCGGGCGAATTGACGACGGCGTTTTTGGCGATGCAGCTTTGCCTGGGAAAATCGGGGCAGGCGTTTACGCACAAGGTGGTGCCGTTCGATGAGATTCCCGCTTACGTGCGCGATGGCAAGGCCGACGCGGGGCTGATTATCCATGAGGGGCAGCTTACCTATCAGAAACTGGGACTGCATTTGATCGTCGATCTGGGGCAATGGTGGCATGAGCAGACGGGCTTTCCGCTGCCGCTGGGGGGAAATTGCATTCGCAAGGATTTGGGGCGGCCGGTCATGCAGGAAGTGACGGATATTCTGCGGAGGTCGATCCAGTTCAGCCTCGATCATCGAGCGGAGGCGGTCGAATACTCCCTGGCGTTTGGGCGCGATCTGGATCGGGGATTGGCCGACCGGTTTGTGGGGATGTATGTGAATCACTGGACATTGGACTACGGCCAGCGCGGGCGGGATGCGATTTCCTTGTTGCTCAAGCGCGGGGCGGAGGCGGGGCTGGTGCCGCCGGTGGGTGAGATTGAATACGTCAACGCGAGCGCCTCGTAGAAACAACTCGTAGAAATAAAGGGAGAGCGTGGACGTTCTGATCATGCCGCTGGGGAGTCACGGCGACGTTCACCCGTTTCTGGGCATCGCCAGCGCGCTGCGAGCGCGCGGTCACCGCGTGACGGTCATTGCCAGCGCGTATTACGATTCGCTGATTTGCGCGATGGGATTAAATTTCGTTCCCCTGGGGAAGGCCGAGGATTTCCTGGCGGTGGCGCGCGATCCGGATATCTGGCATCCGCTGCGCGGGTTTGCCAAGGTGGGGCAATCTGTCGGGGAAACGGTCCCGATGTGTTATCGCGCGGTGCTGGAACATGCGGGCAAGGATTCGGTGCTGGTTTATTCGACGCTGGCGTTTGGGGCGCGGCTGGCACAGGAAACGCTCAATCTTCGCGGCGTCAGTATTCATCTGTCGCCGTCCATTTTCGCCAGCAGCTACGATCCGCCGAAAATGCCGGGGATGTTGATGCCAAGTTGGCTGCCGCGCTGGACGAAGCGGGCCATGTTTCGATTTGTCGAAGCGACGGTGGTTGATCCGATCTTTGGCGGGCCGCTGAATAAGTTCCGCGAGGAGCTTCATCTGCCCAAAGTCAAAGGCATCATGAGTGAATGGTGCCATTCACCGCAGCGCGTGATTGGGTTGTTTCCGGCCTGGTACGCGCCGCCGCAGCCGGATTGGCCGAAGCAGGCGGTTGTTACCGGGTTTCCGCTCTTTGACGAAAAGGACGTGACCCCCCTGCCGGAAAAGGTGGAGGAGTTTTTGCAGGCGAAGAGTGCGCCGATTGTGTTCACGCCGGGGAGCGCGATGATGCACGGGCAGAACTTTTTCGCCGCGGGCGTCGAGGCGTGCCGGATTTTGGGGCGAAGGGGAATTTTGCTGACGCGGCATAGCGAACACGTGCCCGGCAATCTGCCGGATGGAGTGATCCATGCGCCGTACGCGCCGTTCAGCCAACTGCTGCCACGCTCGGCGGCGCTGGTGCATCACGGTGGGATTGGATCGACCGCGCAGGCAATGGCGTGCGGCGTGCCGCAGTTGATGATGCCGATGGGGTTTGATCAGCCGGATAATGCGCGGCGGATTAAGCGGTTGGGGGTGGGGGATGCGCTGGCGCCGAAGAAGTTTAAGGGAAGAGCAGTGGCGGGGGTGTTGGGGAGGTTGATTGGATCGGAGGGGGTGGCGGAGCGTTGTAAGAGAGTCGCTGAGAGGTTTAAGGCGGAGCCGGATGCGCTGGGGGAGACGGTGGGGTGGATTGAACAGATCGGAACCATTTGAAAACTCGGGAAGAGAAATGAACGCTGGCACCGAGGCGCTGAGGTGGAGGGAGGAGGAAAACGAATTCAATGTGGCCTTCTCTCGCAATGATCCCCTGCGCGAGAGATAATACGCAATGAAACAGGCCAGCGCGGAGCGGCGGCTGCGGAACTGAAGCGGAAATTCAGCCAGGGTGTGCGGCTGTTGATTCTTCGGGGCGGTTGATCGGCCAGAAGCGACTTACGTGCTGCGGTGAAGTCCCTCACTGCCGCCGGCCTCGTGTTCGCACCAGGCACGATCAGCCAGTTTCCACAGCTTCTCGGGCGACTTGGCGAGCAATGCGTCGCAGCGCCGCTCCGATTCGATCTCATCGATCACGATCTGGGCGATTGCATCCTGCTCCGCCTCGGGAAGCTCCTTTGCCTTGGCGACTGCGCTCTCCAGGAGTTTGGTCATGACTCTCCTACAATCCCCCCTCATTCACCACCACCCCATGTGCCTTGAGCGTATTAATCTGCACCACCTTCGCCACCTCCGCGTCGGCAATGTTGTCACTATGGCAGACCGCCTTCTTCCCCTTGTGAGCCAGCTTCATAATTTCGTCTTGAGTTAAAACGCCGCGGTTTTTCAGGACTTCGGCGCCGGCGGGGGTGATGCCGGGGCTTGAAAGAGCCTTTTTGGCGGGTTGGGCGGCTTCGTCTTTGCCGCTGTAGAACTCGTTGATTTCCTTACTGATTCTTACAGAACACCAGTCGTGGCCGCACATGGCGCAGAAATCGGTGTCTACCTCCAGGTCTTCGTCGTGGTAGGCGCGAGCCAGGTCGGGATCGAAGGAGAGATCGAAGTGGCGCTGCCAATTGAGGGCGGCACGGGCTTTGGTGAGTTCGTCGTCGCGGTCGCGGGCGGCGGGGATTCCCAGGGCCACATCGGCCGCGTGGGCGGCGATTTTGTAGGCGACGCAGCCTTGCTTGACGTCGTCTTTTTTGGGCAGGCCAAGATGCTCCTTGGGTGTGACGTAGCAGAGCATGGCCGCGCCGTGATAGCCGGCGGCGGTGGCGCCGATGCAGCTTGTGATGTGGTCGTAGCCGGGGAAGATATCCGTCACGAGCGGGCCAAGAACATAGAACGGAGCGCCGTGGCAGAGGCGGCGCTGGAGTTTCATGTTGTATTCTATTTGATCGAACGGCACGTGGCCCGGGCCTTCGACCATGACCTGCACGCCTTTGGCCCAGGCGCGCTCGGTGAGTTCGCCGAGGGTGGTAAGCTCGCGAAGTTGGGCCTCATCCGTCGCGTCGGCCAGGCCGCCGGGGCGGAGGCCGTCGCCGAGGCTGAAGCTCACGTCGTATTGGCGCATGATGTCGCAGATGTCGTCGAAGATTTCGTACATCGGGTTTTGCTTGTTGTGATGC
The DNA here is from genome assembly GCA_049511115.1 of Tepidisphaeraceae bacterium. GTDB lineage: Bacteria > Planctomycetota > Phycisphaerae > Tepidisphaerales > Tepidisphaeraceae > JBEKYH01. Next base: position 9,351 of record JBEKYH010000090.1, read on the forward strand.
AGCATCCACTTGGCGAGGATGCTGCCGCCGCGGCTGACGATGCCGATGAGGCGGCGGCGCACGAACGGGAGATGCTCGCGCAAAACTCCCGCGTGGATGGTGAAGTAATCGACGCCCTGCTGGGCCTGCTTTTCGATTTCCTTGAGGATGATGTCGTAGTTGAGCTGCTCGATGCTGCGGCCGAGGATCATGGAATAAATAGGGACGGTGCCGATGGGGACGGTGCTGTTCTGGATGATGGCCACGCGGCACTGGTCGAGATCGCCGCCGGTGGAGAGGTCCATGACCGTATCAGCCCCCCACCGCTCGGCCCATTTGAGTTTTTCGACTTCTTCGTTGGTTCCCGAAGAGACCGGCGAGGCGCCCATGTTGGCGTTGATTTTGGTGAGGCCGGCGCGGCCGATGCACATGGGTTCAAGTTTAAATTTCAGGTGAACCTTGTTGGCCGGCACGATCATCCTGCCGGCGGCGACTTCGGCGCGGATTTGCTCTGCCGTCAGGTGCGGCTCGCGCAGGGCGACGCGTTTCATTTCCGAGGAGACGATGCCTGATCGCGCTTCTTCAAGCTGGGTCTTGCCTTCGGCATCCTGCGGGCGGGCGAAATCCATGGCGGTGATATCCGACGGCTGCGGCATGCCCGGAGTATCCGGCGAGCTGAATGTGAACGGCGTGCCGACGCGGCCGGGGTTGGCGAAGCTGCCGGGCGTGGTCACGCGGCTGTCGGTGGTGGGCTGAGTGCCGAGTGGTGGCAAGGTCCAATCGCGAACGAATTCGGTGCGAACAGAGGTGGACTTTGACTGTGGCATGGAGACTCCCTTGTTTATTCGATGAGGAAACGAGCAGCCCCGAAGTGGCAAGCCATTCGCTTCCCTTCGCCGGCACAACCCGGATCAGGTTCCAAGGGTTTTTCTCAGACCCGCCTATGGCGGCGGATCACCCCTAGCGAACTGTGAGGAGTTTAGGGGAATGGGGTGGGTAAAACAAGTTTGGGGGGAGGGGTTGAGAAATGGGCAGCTTTGTGGCGCGAGCCCCCTCCTTAGCAACCTGTGGCAGAAGTCGCGCGGGCGTTGCTCGCGTCTTTCGGCCGCGGGCGGCGTCGCTCCTCCTCGCCGTATATCCTTACGAATACGACTCGTCGTCGCTTCTTGCCCGCGGCCGAAATCCGCTTCGCACCGCCGCGCGGGACTTCTGCCACAGGCTGCTGGCGCGCAGGTCCGTGCTTCTGCGCAATTGCGTGATCCTCACGGGGTTTGGCCTGGTCTTCGATGCTCCGGCGCGCGGATTGGACATCAATCTCACATTCGATCCCTCGGTTTTGGACCTGCCCACCACGGCAAGTTATCCGGGTGAGCCGACGGTCTCGGCGGTGGAGTCCGCCACCCAGTACGCCGCCACGCAACTGGATAATCTCTTCAGCGACAACATCACCATCAACATCGACGTGATTGCTTCAAGCGATACCGGTTTCGTCAGCCATAGCGGGGCGTCAGGCAGCGGCGGATTCACCTATTCCCAGGTGCGCACCGACCTGCTTTCCACCTCGAAAACTACCACGGATGCGACGGCCTATGCGAGCCTGCCGGCTTCGCCCGACCCGACCGGTGGGGGCGACTTCACCTTGGCCAGCGCGCAGCAGAAGGCGATGGGAATCTATACCGGCAGCCCCACGGCCTTTGACGGCGAGTTTGTCTTCAGCACCACCTACCCCGACGTCACCGGCAGCACCGTCGCCTACACGTTTGATCCCAATAACCGAGCCGTCCCCGGCGAACGCGATTTCATCGGCATTGCCGAGCACGAAATCACCGAGGACATGGGACGATTTTCCGACCTTCCCCTGGGGGGGTATTCGGCGCTTGATCTTTTCCGCTACACCGCCCCGGGAGTGCGGAGCTTGAATCCCAACGCCACCGGCGCCTACTTTTCCATCGACGGCGGCGTGACCGATCTCATGGATTTCAATTCCATTCCCGGCGGCGACATTCACGATTGGGCCTCGCTCAGCTTCGACTCGTTTAACGCATTCAATCCGCCGGATGAGGAGTACGAACTCTCGCCGGTTGACGTGGCCATGATGGACGCGCTCGGTTACGACGCGGTCTCGACGAACATCCTCAGTTGTGCCGGGAACTCAAGTTGGAGCGCCGCGAACAACTGGAACCCGGGGCGCCCGCCGGGCGCGGGAGACGCTGTTTACATTGAGTTCAACGACGGAACGAGCCGAACCGTCAATTACGACTACACGGGATCGGCCGCGACTCTGTATTCCCTGACGCTTGATCTCAACAACACGTCCGGCCCGGTCGGCGCGGCGACGACCACGCTCGCCATGTCGGCCAACAACCTCACCGTCAACGGCTACGAATTACTGGGCGACCGTGGATCCGGAACCATCAACCAAAGCGGCGGCGTCAATACCATCAACGGCGCCAACGGCCTCTCGCTCGGCTACAACGTGGGCGCCACCGGCACGTATGTCCTGAGCGGCACGGGCGCACTCTCCGTCGCGGGCGGATACGAACAAGTCGGCGTCAATGGAACCGGAATCATCACCCAGACCGGCGGCGCCAACACGATCAATTCCGTCGGCACGGCAAACGCCCCGGGCGGTTTGTATCTCGGCTTCAGCACCGGCTCCACCGGCACCTACAATATGCCCAGCGGTTCCGGCATGCTCTCGGTCACCGGCAACGAGTACGTCGGCAGCGAAGGCACGGGGTATTTCAACCAAAGCGCCGGCTCAAATACATTGAATGCGGGCACGAATGGGGCCGGCTTTCTGTTCGTCGGTTTCTATGGCGGCGCGGGCACTTACGCGCTCAGCGGCAGCGGCTCGCTTTCAGTGCCCGCCACCGAATACATCGGCTATGCAAGCAATGGAGCCGTCCCTGCCAACGGGACCTTCACCCAAACCGGCGGGACCAATACCATCACCAACGGCGGGGCTCTTCTCATCGGCTGCTTTGGCGGAACCGGCACGTACACCCTCAGCAATACCGGCTCATTGACCGTATCCGGCGGCGAATACATCGATTATGAGAGCACCGGTTATTTCAACCAAAACGGCGGAACCAACACCGTGACCGGCGGAATTCTCGTCGGCAGCTTTGGTGGGACCGGAACTTACACCCTGGGCAACGGCACACTCTCCGTCGGCGGCAGTGAATTCATCGGGTACGACAGCCCGGGAATCTTCACACAGACCGGCGGCGTCAACACCCTTCCCGGCGGCAGCTCGCTTCTCCTGGCCTTTAACTCCGGTTCGACCGGCACGTACACCCTTAGCGGCGGCACGGCCAACGTATCCGGTAACGCCTACATCGGCGGCGGCTTCTCTGCCGCCGGCGGCACGGGGACATTGGTCGTCAGCAATACCGCCCAGCTCAACGTCGCCGGGACGCTCCATGTTTACGGCGGCAGCCAGGTCGATATCAATGGCGGCCAGACGACTATCGGCGGCCTTGCGATCTCGACGGGCGGCATGGTCAATATCAACAGCGCGCTAATCATCAACTATGGCGCCGGCAATCCTTCGCCGGCGGCGA
>JBEKYH010000091.1:0-12858 GCA_049511115.1 Tepidisphaeraceae bacterium
GATTTCGGCCGCGGGCAAGAAGCGACGACGAGTCGTATTCGTAAGGATATACGGCGAGAAGGAGCGACGCCGCCCGCGGCCGAAAGACGCGAGCAACGCCGGCGCGACTTCTGTCACAGGCTGCTACGGGCAGAGGACGACACTTTTAAACGAGGTGCAATATGCACAAGCGGCACGTTCTTATCGGAGCATTGGGTTTGGCTTTAGCCCCGGCCATCGCGGCCGCGGGTCTGAACGACCCAGGCCAGTCAACCACAATTACCATCCAGGCCGGCCAGGGAAGCCCAATCAGTTTGCAGCTTCCCGCAGCCACCCAAGGCGCGCCGTACGCGCTGACAGGCTCGGCTGTAACGCCGACTCATGAAGTGTGGATGGACTTTGGCCAGGGCGCATCTGCGCTGGTTCGTTTGCCGGGGTAAATGGCCCCCACGCATCATTTATTTGTTTGAACCCAGCCGCCGCCGTTCCGAACCATCGGGACGGCGGTGCTGTTTTGCGGACCGGTATCGTTCTTGCAGAATCGACGGGTTGTTGAGGTAACCTTGCCCATCGGTCCGTTTTCAACCGCCGTGGAAATGTTGCGCGCCCTGCGCGATCGCTCCATCTCCGCGGTTGAATTGCTCGAACTCCATATTCAGCGAATTCACCAATACGACGGCGTCCTGAATTCCATCGTCGTGAAGGATTTTGACCGCGCTCGGCGCGACGCCGTCGCGGCCGACTCGATGCGCCGCGGAGGCGAAGATCGCCCCCTGCTCGGATTGCCGATCACCGTAAAGGAATCCATCGACATGGAGGGCTTTGCCAGCACCGCGGGTGTAACCGACCGGGCAACCCATCGCGCCGCGGGCGACGCGCTAACCGTGAGGCGCCTGCGCGAAGCCGGCGGGGTGATTCTCGGCAAGACCAATGTCTGCGTGTGGCTGGCCGACTTTATCGGCGACAATCCCCTCTTTGGGCGCACGCAAAACCCGTGGGATCTGACGCGCACCTCCGGCGGCAGCACCGCTGGCTCCGCTGCGCTGGCGGCGGGATTAACCGCCCTTGAACTCGGCAGCGACTTAGGCGGCTCGATTCGCGTGCCGGCCGCGTTTTGCGGACTCTGGGGCCATAAGCCCAGCAGCGGCCTGGTCCCCAACACCGGCCACTTCCCCGGCTCCATGCTGCCAAACCCCGCGGCCGTTCTCGCGGTGCAGGGCCCGCATGGGCGGAGTGCGGCCGATGTGACGCTCTGCCTGGAAGTCATCGCCGGGCCGGATGTCGATCAGGAGCCCGCATGGCAATTGCGATTGCCGCCGGCGCGGCATGATCGCCTGTCGGATTTTCGCGTAGCCGTGATCGACGCGCCGGCGTGGGTGCCCATCGATCCGGAAATCCGGCTGACGCTGGATGACTGGACGAGCCGTCTGCGCGGCGCGTGCAAATCCGTCGAAATCACGACTCTGGCCGACGTCGCTAATCTGAAGGAATATTTCCACCTGTTCCGCTCGCTCATGAATGCGCTCATTTCCGTGGGCTGGCCGGCGGAGCAACGCAAGCAGCGCATCGCCGCGAAGCTCTCCACCGGCGACGACCTCGACGCCGCCGACGCGCGGGGATTGGCTGCAACGTCAGCCGATTATTTCCTCTGGCTCGGCCGGCGCGAGCAATTCCGCGCCGCCTGGCGCGGGTTCTTTGGCCAGTTTGACGTGCTCGTGACGCCAATGACGCTCATCCCCGCCTTCCCGCACCCCACCATTCCCCCATCGCAGCGCCGGCTGGAAATCGACGGCCGAACCTGCGGTTTTGATTACCTCAGTTTTTATCCCTCCCTCGCCACGTTGGCCGGCCTCCCCGGCACGGCATTTCCCGCCGGCTTTAGTCGTGCGAGCCTCCCGCTGGGCTTGCAGGCCATCGGCCCGCAACTGGAAGACTTCACGCCGCTGAAATTCGCCGAACTGCTGGAGCGCGAATTCGGCGGTTTCCGCGCGCCGCCGGGATACGCGTGACGGATCTGCAAATGAATCGGCAATCCTTTGGGCGCGCTCGACCGCCCCAAACGGGGCGGCGGACTGTAGCCACGAGTGGAGCGCAGCGAAACTCGTGGCCAATGACATCGAATTTCTCGCCCCGGAGGGGCGAAGGAAGTTTTGCGCGTAGTAGGCACTTGCGTGCGCCTCAGTCTCCTCGGCCCCTGCCGGGGCCGATCGGCAGATCATTCCACTCCCACGGGTTTCGCTTCGCTACACCCGTGGCTACATTTCTTGGCCCCTTTGGGGCGATTGCGGATCAGGCTTTCCCGAAAGCGTCTGAATCTTTCGGTTAACCGCATAAACTTGATTCACCCGCGCGCGCCCTTTACCATTCGCGCCGGCTCACTTCCCTTGCGCGGAGCAACTCAACAACCCCGGAGGCCGTCATGCTTCGTCGAGTTTTTTATATTGCAATAATCGCAGTTCTCACCTTTGCCTCGCGGGCGCAGGCCCTCGATCGCCCCGACACGGTTTTCAAAATATTTCAATTCCCTCCCAACATGATCCCGCGCATCAACGGCGACGCCGCCGACTGGTCAATCGTCCCCGATAGCTATGCGATCGGAATGGACCAGATGGTGGATGACATGGGGCATTACACCAAACCCGACCCGACGGAACTGGATGCCAAGGTGCGCGTGGGCTGGGTCAAAGGCGAAAATCGCCTCTATTTCCTCTACGAAGCCACCAAGAAATACTGGGATTTTTCCCTGCCCACGCTGCACAACGACATCTTCGAGGTCGTCGTTGACGGCGAGCGCGGCGGCGGACCGTTCATCGGCGAGCAGCAGGACGAGGCGGCCGTCCGCGACCCCAACGAATTGTTTTACGACTTCCAGAACTACCGCGCCCAGAATTACCACGTCTTCACGCCCGCCGAAGGGAAAGACTGGTGCATGTTGTGGGGCCCGCAGCAGTGGCTCAAGGAAATGCCCTGGTCCAATGCCTACTGCAATTACAATTTCAAGCCGGGCGAATCGGGCAAACTGACGCTGGAATTCTGGATCACCCCCTTCGCCTACGCCAGCCCCGACGGCCCGACCCATTCCGTCGAAAGCCAGTTGACCGAGAACAAAATCATCGGCCTGACCTTCGCCATCCTCGACTACGGCAATGTCAATGCCCGCCAACAGCAGTTCAACGCCTTCTGGAACCTCTCCCGCCACCACACGAGCTACGGCAACGCTTCGCAGGCCGTCGCGTTTAAGCTGATGCCGCTGGAGGACAAATTCAAAAAGTCGTTCGACGCCGACTGGTCATACAAAGTGATCGACATGGACCGCCGCGCCGTCGCCTTCGAGGACCAGTCCGCCGGTCAGGTGACAACCTGGAAATGGGATTTCGGCGACGGCACAACCTCGACCGAGCAGAATCCCATTCACACCTACAAGAAAGGCGGCCGCTTTACGGTGATACTCGATATCGAAGGCCCGGCAGGGCAGGCGCGGCGGAGCAAGGTGTGGGGCGTCGTATTAAAGTGAACAGGATGGTTCGTCATCGCGCTGATTCTTAACCTTCTTAGCGGCAACATGTTATGCCGTTTCTTGCAAAACAGGATTTGATTCCGGAATTGCAAGAATCGCCATAAACTACTGTTAATGCTTAACTTGGCTCACTGATGGAGTTCCCCTTGCAATCCGTGAGATCACTGTTATATATCTGTAATCACTCAGTCCATGCTCTTCCGCATCGAACCATCCTCCGGCGCTCCCATCACACGGCAAATCGCCGATCAGATCCGCGCCCGCTGTGCAACGGGCGAACTGAAAGCCGGCCAGCGCCTCCCCAGCGTGAGGGAACTCGCTCGTGATCTCGCGGTCAACCAAAACACCATCCTGCGCGTCTATGAGCGCCTGACTTCCGAGGGCCTGCTCGAGCGCCGCCACGGGGCAGGGACGTTCGTCACTGCCGGCGCTTCCGGCGAGCAGCTCATGGCACAGATGCACATGCTGCGTGATGAATTCGCCCGCTTGGCGCGGCGCGGCATCGTCCTGGGCATCGACGCCGATCAACTGCACGAAATGCTCGATCGCGGCATGGCCGTCGCCCAGAGCGATGGAGTTCCCCCCGATGACTCTGTTCACGATGAATCTATTCTCGGTGAACCCGCTCCCAATGAATCCACCGCGGAGAAATGACTATGGAATCAGCAATCCTCATTCGTGGCCTGGTCAAGCGATTCTACCGCAATCAAGTCCTGCGCGGCGTCGACCTCGACGTGCCGCCCGGCAGCGTCGTCGGCCTTCTCGGCGCCAACGGTTCGGGGAAGACCACGCTCATCAAATGCGCCGTCGGCCTGCTGCGCCCGACGGCCGGCGATAGCCGCCTGCTGGGAGAGGATTCCTGGAATCTCTCCGCGGCCGCCAAAGCCCGCATCGGATACGTGCCGCAGGTCATCAGCCTCTACCCCTGGATGAAGGTCGGCGAGCTGATCCGCTACACCGCGTCGTTTTACGCCAACTGGAACGACGAACTGGCTGAGCAACTGCAAAAGGAATGGGGACTAGAGGAGAACGACCGCGTGCGCAACCTTTCCGTGGGTCAACTGCAAAAGCTGGCCATCCTCACGGCCGTGGGCCACGACCCCGACATCCTGATTCTCGACGAGCCGGCGGCAAGCCTGGACCCGCTGGCCCGGCGTAGCTTTCTCCAGTTGCTCGTGGAACTCGCCGAGCCGGGAAAACGCACGGTCCTCTTCTCCACGCACATCACCGCCGATCTCGAACGCGTCGCCGATCGCGTGGCCATCCTCAAGGACGGCCGCATCATTCACTTTGGCGGGCTGGAAGAGTTGAAGGAGCAGACGCACCTGAGCCTGGAGGATGCATTCCTGGAGATGCACCATGCGTAATCCTTACAACGAAGTTTTAGCCGCATTTCCACGGCGGTTGCTGCGGCGCGGGACCGGGATGTGGCTGCTGATAGGGACCGTGGTCCAGTTACCGGCCGTGATGTTATCTGGGCATGAGCCAACGAATCCGGGAGCGGCTTGCCTGTGCGTGAGTATGGCGTCGCTGTATCTCTGGTTCCACGTGCGCGAACAACTCGTCTCCACTCGGCGCCGCCTGATTCCCGGCTATGTTGCGCCCCACCTCACGGGCTTTGTCTTTTACGCGTTTCTACTCATCGGCGGCCTTGTCGCCCTGAGTGCGCTATCGGGAGAGAATCTTCAAGCGATACTGATTTGTGAATTGGCGGTCTTCGCGTTGGCAGGACTAACGGTGGCCTATGCATCAGTTTGGCTGGGAATCGTGAATTTCCTGGCGATCTTTGGCGCGGTCACCTTCGGTCCTGTTTGCGACCGCCTCTGGCGCTCTCTCTGCGGCGAAGCACGTTGGCTGACGATTTCGTTGGTGATGTTGGCCCTGCTCGCGGCGGCGTGGGCGCTGGCGAAAATGCTTCGATTGACCGAAGAGGACCGCCCCTACAATGCCCGCATCGGTTTCGACCAGTCGGCGCTGCGCCCGCGCATGACGGGCGTCGCTGACAACGCTTCGGCTCCGAGATTGGACCGACTCCGTCCCATCGTCGTTATGCCGCGCGACGCGAGCACATGGCGGCGCGGTTTAGCCTGGGGAAGGCTCGTGCGCGGCAACATGCACTGGGGAATGTTGTTCGCCTATACCCTTTTGATTCTGGGTTACAGTTTCGTACGCCTCGGATTCCCAGCTCACGATTCACCCCCTGAGTACATTGTTATCCTTCTTGTCTACTACTTTCCGATGATGATGCCGCAGTTTTGGATGACCATGTGGCGGTATCTCGAAGCCGACTCCCTTCGGCCTGCGTCGCGTGAGCAGTTTCTCAAGGAACATGCCGTCGCCATTATCACCAGCCAGCTCATGATCTGGTCTCTCCTGGTCGTGGGTTTTGTTATTTACCTGGGGGTGTTGGGCCGTGACCTGCCATTCACGACCACGACCTGGCTGCTCGGCGGTTCTCTCGTGATGCAAATACCCATCTTTGCGGGCGGCGTCTGGCTGCTCCGCTTCAGATCCGTCACAGCCCAGATGGTATTTATCATGCTCCAGATTCTTATTGTGTGCGCGATGACTCTGCCCTCCCTCGATGGCCACAACTTTCCGGCCATGCTCCCCTACCTCATCGCCTGCTGGCTTATCCTGACTACCTTGGGAATCTTCCTCGCCCGCGACGCCTGGCGACGCTGGCTCACCACGGAATTAGGCTGATCTAATCGCCTGCCTTTACCCCCTCTCCATGTACTCAGGGAGAGGGCTGGGGTGAGGGTCGCATTTGAGTTTCGAGAACTGCTTGCAAATAGGGGCGAAGAAGAACCCTCACCCTGACCCTCTCCCTGGGTACATTGTGAGGGGACCAAAAGCCAAGCGTATGCCCCGAACCCTTTCACCCATTTTTTCAACAATTTGTTTTGTTCCGCTCCCCCCGCGCGGTATCATCCCGCCCATCAGTCCAGAATGTTCTTGTTACGCGATTTTCAGCGTCACTCCGGAATTTGAGTATAGGTGGCGGACGTGCTCAGGATCAGTCGAGATAAATCACTGCTGGGTATCTCCGTCGGCGAGCGTTCCATGCGCATCGCCGAGGTGACTTTCGGAGCCGACTTTGAACACCGCGCCGTTGCAACTGAATTCCCCTACCCCCCAGGCGTCTCCCTTGACCAACCCGGCCCCCTCGGCGAGGCCTTGGCCGCGCTGCTCCAATCCCGCGACATGCGCACGCGCCGCGTGATATTCGGCGTCCCCGCCAAATGGCTCATCACGCGCCCCTATCTGATGCCCCCCACCGATCCGCAGACCGCCGCCCGCGCCCTGTGGCTGCACGCGTCGGAGGAAATCCCCGCCGAACTGGGACCCATGGCCTTCGATTTGGCCGGCCAGAGCAGCGCGTCTAAATCAACGCACCTTTTGCTCATGGGCCTGCAACAAAACTGGCTGGATCGTCTTACCTCGCTGGCCGACGCGGCGAAGCTCATAATCGCCGGCGTCATGCCAACCGCGGCGGCCATGGTGGCTGCATCGCAGCGCCAGTCGGCGACCGCAATGACCCTTCTGCTCCACCTCGACAGCGCCGAACTCCTTTGGACCGATGACGGCCACATTTGTTCGCTCCGTCACATCGGTTCGCCCGCGGCTGTGCCGGCGCTGGTGGCGGAGTTGCGCCGCGCGACCGCTATACCAGAGCCGTTCGCCCCGAATCATGCCTCTCCACAACACCTGCTGGTGTGGGACGAAATTGGCCTGGAACCCGCCGCCTTCAACGCCCTGCGCGACGCGGCCAATATGCCCGTCACCAAGGCCGATCCCTCGTGGGCCGGCGCACGCGTTGTGCGCGCCGACCAGAATCGCGCCGGTTTTTGCGCGGTCTCGCTGGCCCTGGCAGCGCGCGCCGGCGCCGGCATTAACTTTCTTCATCCCCGGCTCCAGCGCCCCCGGGAAAAGCATCCCCACGGTCGCCTCTTCTGGTTGTCCGCGGCGGCGGCGGCCGCATTGCTGATCGCCCTGGCAATCTTCGCCGACCTGGCCAGCCTGCAACATCGCGTCGCCGCGGCCGACGCTGAATACCAGCAACTTGTCCCCGCCTATGCCGAAGCAAAAACATTCGTGACCAACGCGGAATTTGCCCAGTCGTTCCAGTCGCGCCGGCCGGTCTGCGTGGCCTGCCTGCGCGATCTCACGCTCGCGGTCGCGCCGGATGATCAGACCTTCTTCACCAGCTTCAGCCTCCGCGCCGAATTGACCGGCGAAGTCGCCGGCCGCTCCACCGGCGAGCGCAATATCCTCGGTTTAGTAGACCGACTGAACGCCTCGGGAAGATTCGCCAATGTCAGCTTGAAAGTGGAGCCGCACGGCGCTCGCGAAAGCGGCGATGTCAATTTCTCCCTGACGTTTAGCTACGTGCCCGAGTCTTGATGGAGTGCCCTGATGGAGTGTCCTGATCGAGTGTCCTGATCGAGTGTCCTCATCGATTGCATTGGTGGAAGTGTCGCATGGCCAATTTCAGTCTTAACAAAAACACCACCATCATCCTCATAGCGGGCCTGGCGATGACCGCCGTCGCCGTGGCGGCCGATTCCTATATCGAGCAGCGAAATGATCTCATCTCCCAGGCGAACCAGAAAATCCGCGCCGTCGCTGACGCCCGCATCACCCTGCGCAGGGAGATCGAACTGCGGCGCTATCTCGCCGGCCCGGGCTCGTCGATGACCTTCGACGCCGCCACCATCGAAGCACAACTTCTTCATCTCATGCGCGACTGGCAGGAGCAGACGGGCGTGAGCAGCCCATCGTTTCAGCGCATTTCCCTCACCAGGGACCACGGCTTCACCCGCCTCACCTTTCAGCTCGGCGCCAGCGGCGGCATTGGTCCCGTGGCCGGCTTGCTCTACCGCGTGGAAACCAGCCCGATCGTCCTGCGCGTCGACTCCATCCAGCTTCGTCCCGCCGGCGAGAATGCCAGCGACGTGGCCATGCAACTGACCCTCTCAGCGCTCTGCCGCCCCGGCGCGTCCAAAGCCCCCCAGCCTCAGGTCGCCGCACAAGACATCGACGAGGAGAAAACGCCATGAGAATACCGGCGCGATATTCGGCGGGCGCAGCGGTAGCGGCGGCCACATTGGCGCTGATCTTCTCCATCAGCGTAACCGCCCAAGGCGACAGCCCGGCCACGCTTCCCGCCGACAACCCGGCGCAATCGCCGGCCACCGCGCCCTCCGATTCACCCGCCACCCAGCCGGCCGTTCCCCTGCTTCCTCAGGAATTCTCCTTCCTTGAAACCCACAATCCTTTTGGGCGCGGTCACGGCGGCGGGCAAGCAGCCGGGGCGGAAGCATCGCTGGTCTTCAAAGGCGCCGTGCGGGACGGCGACAAAACCACCGCCTTCTTCGAGGACCTTTCCACCAAAAAGGTCATCCCCCTCGAAGCCGGCGCGGCAATCGCGCGCGGCAGAATCAAGTCGATCGATCTCGACGCCATCGTGTACGCCGTGGCAAATGACTCCCAGCGCATCGAGGCGGGCGAGAATCTCAATGGCGTGGTGATTCCCCCGGCGGCGCCGGCATCCCAGCCCAGCTCATCAGTAGCGGCGCCGGAAAGCGCGCCGCCCGCTCAAGCGGCCGCTCCCCAGGGGCAGTGACGGGGCGGTGCGTCCCATGCGGCTTTACTCAGGCGAGGAAGATTCTCATGCGGCAGCAGACACGTTTGACCCTGTTCGCGGCATTGGTCGCCTTGGCATCTTTCATTCTCACATCAAGGGCCACCGCCCAGCCTGTGACTCCACCCGCCACCGGCCCGGCGACAGCGCCCTCGCAATTCACCCTGAATTTCAAGGACGTTCCCATCGACGCCGTGCTGGATTATTTCTCCCAGACGCTGGGCTTTGAAATCCTCAAGGACGGCCCCATCGACGCCCGCGTCACGCTCATGAGCAAACAGCCGGTCACCGCGGAAGAGGCGATGACCATGCTCAGCGCCGCCCTGCAGGTCAACGGCTTTGCCGTCATTCACCAGGGGCGCATGCTGGAAATCGGCTCGCGCGACAAGGCGCGCAAGCAAAACGTCCCCGTTCATTTCGGCAACAATCCCGACGATGTCGCCGACAGCGGCGAACTCATCACCCAGGTCATTCCCATCGAAAACGTCAGCGCCAAAAAACTGGCCGATGATCTCAAGCCGCTGGTCGAGCAGGACGCCGTGACCGCCAACGAGGGGAGCAACTCCATCATCGTCACCGACACCTCCTCCAATGTCCGCCGTCTTGTTGAGATCATCGCCCAACTCGACGCGCACGAGGCGACGACCACCGAGCTGCGCATGGTGCAGCTCAAGCACGCCAACGCATCGGCCACCGCCAAATTGCTCGAAACGCTTTTCAAGGCCGGACAGGCACAGGATCAGCAATCCCAGCAAAACCCCGGCATGCCGCGCGGTATGCCCCAGCAACCCAATCAGGGTGGTCCGCCTTCCGAAGGCGGCTCCGAGCGGCATGGTCAGACCGTCGTGGTCACCGCCGACGACCGCACCAACAGCCTGCTCATCATGGCGTCGGCAGGCACGCTGAAGGTGATCGACGGCATCATCCAGCAGTTGGACACCGACAACCCCAACCCTGCCCCGCCGGCCAACGTGCGGTTCTTTCCCCTCAAATTCGCCGCCGCCGACGCAACCGCCAAGCTGATCAACAATCTCTTCAAGCCCACCTCCAACAACAACAACGGCATTCTCGCCTTGATCTACGGCCAGGACTTTGGCAACAACGAGGACGAAAAAAAGGTCAACGTCAACGCGGACTATGATGAGCGAACCAACACCGTCATCGTCACCGGCCCGCCGGAAAAGTTGAAGGATGTCGAAGTCCTCATCCGCCAGCTCGATACCAGCCCCATGGTCTCCCAGGATTTGCGCGTCATGCGCCTTCAATACGCCGACGCCGCCGTCGTCGCAAAGCTCATCGAGGATATGTTCGAGCCTAAGAAGGAGGACGACACCAGCAACGGCCCGTTCCGCCTCGTCTTCATCAGCCCCGTGCCCGCCGAGCAGCAGGTGCGCGGGTTGAAAATCAACGTCACCTCCGACGAGCGCACCAACACGGTATTAGTCAGCGCCCCCACGCCCGTTCTCGACAGCATCGAAAACGTCGTGCGCCAACTCGACGCCAACCCCGCCACCGAAGACACCGTATTTATCTATCACCTGCGCAATGGCCAGGCCCAGCATCTCGGCTATACGCTCAACGTCCTGTTCGGCAACATCGCCACCCCCAACCAGAACAACGAGCAAAACGGCCAGAACCAGCCGAATTTCCCCGGCCAGCAGGGTCAGTTCGGCGAGAATCAGCCCGGCGGCCGCCAGCCGGCGCCGCCGCCCTCGACCGGCAACCGCTCCGCTTCCAACAATCGCAACTCCCAATCCGGCCGCCTGGGAATTCCCGGCGTTTCCGCGGCGCTGGCCCCGGCCGTCAATGAACTGACGGGAAAAGTCTTCATCGTCCCCGAGCCGGACACCAACGCCCTGCTGGTCACCACCGCCAGCAAATATGAGCCGGTCGTCCGCAGCATCATCGAAGACCTCGATAAGCCCGTGCGCCAGGTGCTCATCAAAGTCCTCGTTGCCGAGGTCACCCACGACAACGGCGACCAATTCGGTGTAGACTTCTCCGTCCTCAACGAACGCCAGACCAGCAATCATCCCGAGTTGACCAGCTCAACGATCGTCACGTCGCCGATCAACAGCAGCACCACCAGCGGTCCCAACGGCACAACCTCCACCACTTCCGGCGGATCAACCGTCACCAACAATTACACCTCCAGCGCCATCACCAACGGGTCATCCTTGGGCTCCACCCTGGGCGCTGCGGCCGCCGCTGCCGCCACTCCTAACGGCCTGGTCTATTCGCTCTTGGAGCACAACGTAACCGCCACAATCCAGGCCCTGGAAACCGAAGGAAAACTCGATGTGCTCTCCCGCCCCTACATCCTCACCAGCGATAATCAGGAAGCGACAATCGTCATCGGCGAGGAAGACCCATTCGTCAGCGACACGCGCGTCGAGACCACGGGCCAGTTGGTCAATACCATCGAGTACCAGCAGATCGGCGTGATCCTCGATGTCACGCCTCACGTGAATCCCGACGGCCTGGTCGTGATGGACGTCAACCCGCAGGTATCCGAGAAAGAGCCCGGCGGAGTGACCATCACGCAAGGCGTCGTCTCGCCGATCTATTCGACCCGCACCGCGTCGGCACATGTGGCCATCCCCAACGGCGCAACTATCGTCATCGGCGGCATGATGCAGGATGAGGTCACCTCGCAGGTCAACAAAGTCCCCCTGCTGGGCGACCTCCCCCTGGTCGGGGCGCTCTTTCAGAATAGCAGCCAGCAGAAAACCAAGACGGAGCTTCTCTTCTTCCTCACGCCCCACGTCGCACAACTGCCCGACGACCTGCAGGCCATGTCCAATGATGAGCAAAAGGGAACCAAGCTCGTCCCCAACGCCGTAGGCCCGGGCATATTCGACGAGCACATGCGCGGCATGAGGCTGGGCCAACCCGCCCAGACCCAGCCCACGCAGCCGAGTTCACCGTTGATGAACATCCCGCTCAATTGAGCGGCACGCGATGTGCCTTAGGAATTGGGCAGAGCCGGAATCGAACCGGCGACACATGGATTTTCAGTCCATTGCTCTACCAGCTGAGCTATCTGCCCGAATCGTGCGCTGAAAATCCTATTGCCTCCCGCCGCGTTTGCAAGGGCGCGTCAGGCGAGCGCGTCAGGCGAGTGGCGCCTGACAGGTTATAGGTTTGGCGGTCATGCCGCCGCGTCGCCGGACGTTTTCGTCGGCGGGTGCATCTCCGGTTCCGTCATCAGCAGCAGGTCCAGTATGCTGAAGTTTTCCTCGCTGCCATAAACAATCACCGTCCGCCCCGACGGCGACCGCGACAAGAACTCCGGGTGTGCGACCTTAAACGACCGGCCATCCCCCATGCGGATCGTGAACGGCCGAAACGGCTGTGCGCGATGCGCGTTGTCCAGTTGCTGAACGGTCATCGCGATATATTACCCCAAATTGCGTCGCGCATGGCAAAGAAATGGGGTACCGTCCTGTGACTGTCCTTCAAACCAGGGACAGGCACGTGGCTGTCCCTGGTTTCCTAAGCGAAAAGATGTTTATGCGATGAGCAGACCGCTTCGGCGCCGGCGCAGAAGCAAGAATGCGCCGACGCTCAGGAGCGCCAGCGATGTCGGCTCCGGAACGGGGGTCGCTATGAAGCCACCTGCGCTGTCCGTATTTGGATTGCCCCAATATCCAACGATCGTTGTGCCGTCTATCCCGGTAATCGTTGTATTGATCCCTAAGGGATCGTCCAACGT
>JBEKYH010000092.1:0-12805 GCA_049511115.1 Tepidisphaeraceae bacterium
ATTCGTCGCAATTGCCGGTTCCGCGTATTTCGAAGGGCGTTTTCTTTCCCGCCGGCACCAGCCCGGCAAGGGTTTCTGGCGTTGGACAATCATTGGCAACGTAACCAGCGCCGTAGGCTGCATCGTGCTGCTCGTTGTAGTCTCGGGCCTGCGCAAACATTTTCCTGATTGGGGCGAGGCAGTAAGACCCTACGAGCTGATTCTGAATTTGATCGCCCTCGCCGGCAGCGCAGCTTTGTTCCTTGTCGCGTTCCGCCGCACGCGCGAGGGTGCATCCGACGCGCCTACTCCATCCCCATCTCCGTCAATTTCGCAAGGCTGACCGCGATGCTCTCCATCGGATCCCCCGCACAAACATCCTGCTCCACCACATACCACCGCGTCCCCGCTTCATGGCACGCCGCGAGAATGCCGGGAAAGTTCAAATTCCCCTGGCCGATCTCGGCCATCTGCTGGCGGCCGGATTCGTCGATGGACATGTCTTTCAGGTGCACGCAGGGGATGCGGCCGGTGACGTTGCCGATCCATTGGATCGGATCGCCGCCGCCGTGGGCGATCCAGTAGGTGTCAATCTCAAACCAGATCGACGGGGAGAGGCGTTCGACCAATAGTGACAGCATCGTCCGGCCCTCGCGGCGGACCAGTTCGTGGCTGTGATTGTGATAGCCGACGAAAAAGCCGGCCGATTCATAGCGCGGGGCGATGGCGTTGAATTCCTCGATGAACCCGAGAAAATCCGCCTGGCTCTTCCCCCAGCATCCCGGCACGGCGAGGAACGCGCAATCCCAAAGCCAATGCTCGTCAATCACGCGCTGCGGCTCGTTCTTCATCGCCTCAAATGGCACGTGGCCGCCGCTCACGGTAAGACCTTCGCCGGTGAGAATCTTGGCCAGCTCGGCCGCTTCGATTGGCCCCAGCCCGGCCAGCTCGACCGCCTGATAGCCGATGTGGCGGACGCGCTTGAGCGTCGCGGCAATTTCCGCGGGGGTTTTGAGAAGGTCGCGAAGCGTGTAAAGCTGAAGGGAAATGGAGGTCTCCGACATGCCGGCGGCTCCTGCAAAGATAAATGCAGTTTAACCATCTGGAGGGAGCGAAGTCGAACCGGTCCCTGTCCGTGGTTCTTGGAATTCGTAGAAGAGGAATGAACGCTGGCACCGAGAAGGCGCTGAGGTTGGAAAGACGAGGAGTTCGAAATTCAAGATTCGAACTCGAATTCCTCCGCATTTTCTTCCTCAGCGCCTCCGCGCCTCAGCGTTCATTCCTCTTTCCCGCCCCGCCAACGGTTGCATTCCCCGCCGCTTGACCGCATCCTACCGGCGATATTCCAAAGGAGTTCCCTCAATGCCCGACGCGACAATTCAGGTTAAGCCCAACGGCCCGCTACTGGTCACCGGCAATTTTGAAGTGATCGACGCCAACGGCACCAAGCTCCCCGTCACCGAAAAAGCCTGGCTCTGCCGCTGCGGTGCGTCGAATACAAAACCATTGTGCGACGGCACGCATAAAACGCTGACGTGCCCTGCGCCCGCGGCACCGCCCAACCCCTGATAGCACATGTCGGGTCCGCACCCCAAACCGTGCGGCAGGTAAAATGATAATCCGGTTCGCGACGCGAACCCTAACCTTGAACCCTTGAACCTCTTAAACCCTTGAACCCTTCCCCCCTCCGCCCATCAGCGATAATCGACCCGGTTTCTTGTAGGGTCCGCATCGCGGATCGCTGGTCAACTCATGCCAAAATCCGCTCCGCGATGCAGACCCTACAACATGCCAAACCCATGCCCCGCCTGCGCAAACTCAAACCCGCCGACTTTCACCGCGATGCGGAGGCTCTCGCCGAATTCCTCATCGGCGTCGTTCTGATCCGCAAGACGGACGAGCACATCCGCCGCGTGCGCATCGTCGAAACCGAAGCCTACGTCGGCCCGGAAGACCTCGCCTCCCACACCTCGCGCGGCCGCACGCCGCGCACGGCGACCATGTTCGGCCCGCCCGGCCGGGCCTACGTCTACTTTGTCTACGGCATGCACCACATGCTGAACATCGTCGCCGGCCCCGCCGGCAGCGGGCAGGCCGTCCTGGTCCGCGCCGCCGAACCCCTCGACGGCTGGCTCGCCGACCTCAGCGGCCCCGGCAAACTCGCCCGCGCCCTGCAAATCACCCGCGCCCACAACGGCCTCACCGTCACCGGCCCGGAAATCTCCCTCTGGCTCGACCCGGCGAGCAAGCCCCAGATCGCGCGCAGCAAACGCATCGGCGTTGACTATGCCAAGCATTGGAAGGACGCGATGCTCCGGTTTGTGGACGCGGCGAGCGCGTCGGTTTCTAAGTCGCGTCCCTGATAATCGGAACAGTTAAAATATTTGACGGTGCAAGTCCATAATTGGACGCGTTCGGCTTTCTGCGTCGCGACGCAAATAACGCCGATGGACATCAAATGCAGCTTATATATGTATAATGGCTCGCGTCACATCTCATCTTGTTTTCTCACCCCGCTGGTCGTCCCTCCAACTATGCGTAACCACGAAACGCCAATCATCCCCCGCCTGTTCAAACGTGGCAGTGGGTGGCGGGGAGACTTCTCGATCAGTGATAGCGACGGCCCACCGCCCGTCTGGCAACTGAGTTATTGCGACGCTCACGGTGCTTTGGTCCTGCGCCCTCGTTAGTTCGCTGGCCTGCCAACCGTCAGGCCACGTTATCCCAGTTGCTCCGTATTGCCGCAGGCTGATGCGCCACAACGCTACATTCCTACCCATTGCCAATGCGAGCACCATTTCATTGGGCTTCTGCGCGAACGCAAGGACATGGCATCCCGAATTCTCCGGGCTCTTATCGATTTCCAGAGTGCTTCCCAGCGGAATCCTCACGTTATTGGGGCCAACTAACGCGGCATTGATCGTATACGCATTTGTTGCCGGATCAGTCGGATCCTCCTTCATTATCCCTTTGAGAAGGTCGAGCGGCTCCAACTTGCACCGGTCAACGACCAGTTGTGTGCTGCCGCGCACCGTCGTTCTGTAAATCTCTTGAGTATCAGGATTCACTGCGACGTCGGCCAGTGATAAAGATGCCAAGGCGAGGAGGCTGATTGTGAGCGTGCGAATTGTGCTGGTCATGGTAGCTCCTTGGTCGGGTCTTTACCTTCCCGGCCCTTCCCTCAAGTCTGGCTGCGTGCTCGGGGGAAATTTCAGCCAAAGGCGAGCGACGCCCGATTGCGGATCGGGATGGGCGGCCTTGTAAGCGATGACGTATAGGCCGAAGAAATAGCCTGCGTTCGCTTCAGAAACGTTGCGGCAAAATACTTCTTGCGGGTGAACAGGGTCGGGAGAGAAGCCGACACTGATGGCGGTGTTTCCCGGCTGTGCGGCTGTCGCTGCCGCGAAAATCTCATTGAAATTGAATGTTCCGACCGGATCAATTCCCGCCTCGTCCCCGACGCTGCCTCCTTCGATGAAGAACTCTGCACCACCGTTAGGACGAATATTGAGCGTCCATCCGTTGGCCGCCCCGATGTCGACCATCCGTTCGTCGACGTCAGCAGGTTCACGGGTCGCTGTGACATTGCCGGCTCTCGCACTGCCGCCCCGCACCTCTCCCGGCGGGTCTTTCGACCAGATGTCCTCGATTTCGCTCCCTGGGGACCTGGGCGTTCGACGGGCCTGGTCGAACCAATGAAATGCCATCGCAGAATCTTTTAGGACGAAGCCCTCCGTCGCGGGCGTATTCGGTTGAATGAGATATACGGCACAATCCGTAACGGGACTCCCTGTAGCTGATATCTTGGGGAGTGCCTTTGCAACAACGTCGTCGAAATCGAACGTCCCGGCTGGAAAGCCATCGTCGTAGGGCGGACCGCTTCCATAGCCAAACGCTCCCGCTCCATTCGGCGAGATTTTCAACCACCAGTGATTCGGGGTAGTTATATAGACTTCGGTATATCCGTATGCGGTGGCACCCTGTCTCGCAGGAGCGTCGATATTGCGCGCGTCAGATTGCGTGGCACGGGCATCTGGCACGTTGTGGCCGGCGGGGCCGCAGCACGACGCGGCGATAAGGAGCATGCCGACCAATGCGGCGGAACTTAACGTTCGCCTGTAACGGCGACATTCACGCATGGTTAAAGCAGAGCGTTTAACCCACGGTTTTTCCATCGGACTTAATCCTAATTCCAGAATTTCCGACGGGTAATTTGGCTCCGAATGATCGGCGCGCCCATGGAATTGTAGCGCCGTGGGTTGAAAACTCTGTAAGCCACCGATTTAGCCTTCAAAACACAACCCTATCCCAAGCTGAACTTGAACCAAATATTCTCCCGCTCAAATATGTCCACTGGCCTGTGGCGGCAGGAGTTGAACTCTCAGCCGATGGTTGCTACGACCAAACTGTGTTGCCCAATGCCGCCGTTTGCCACGCGGCTCTGATCGCTTCTTTCGGAGGTTTGTAATGAAGTTGTTTTCGTTCAAGGCGCGTATCGGCATCTCATCCGGCCGCGGGCTGTGCATGGCGATGATGCTAAATACGGCGATGCTGCTGACGCCGATGGCGGCTACCCGCGCCGCGGCGGCGGATATCGGCGACGTATTCGTCATCGCCCTGGAAAATCATAACTTCACTCAGCCCGCCAACGTGGTTAACCCGCGAAAGCGGCAGCCGCGGCAATTGCTGGGGAATCCCGCCTGCCCGTTCTTCAACATGCTGGTGACCCCCAGCGACGCGAACGCCAAATATGTCTCTTACTGTGCCCACTACAGCAACGCCGGCAACCAGGTGCATCCTTCCGAGCCAAGCCTCATCTGGTCGGAATGCGGAACCAACTTTAATCCCGCTTCGCAATTGGCCGTGAAAGACGACGACGACCCGTCCGATGCGTCCGGCAACCTGTTCCGAATTACCCATCTCACCGGCATGATGGACGCCGCCCACATACCGTGGAAGGATTACCAGGAGGACGTGCAAATATCCGGCAAGGGCCCGCTGTTCAGCGCCCACGGCACGCTGCCCGACGGCGTTACCAATCCCTATAACGGCACGAACCTCTACGACTACGCCTGCAAGCATAATCCCATGTGCTTCTTCGCCGACACCGGAACCAGGAACACTTTTCCCATCGGGCAATTAGCCAAGGACCTGGCCGACAACACAGTCGGGCGCTACAACTGGATCACGCCCGACCAATACAACGAAATGCACAGCGCGCTGCCGCAAGGCTACACCTATCACGGGACGCATTTTACCGGCGATCAGTCGGCAGTCGCATCCGGCGACAATTGCCTGTCGATTCTGATTCCCCTCATTGAGTCCTCGCAGGCGTTCAAGAACAACGGCGTGATTATCATCTGGACCGACGAAACCGAAGGCGGCGACACCGCCGAGTTCACGCTTCCCGAAGTAATCATCTCCCCGCTGGCCAAGGGCAACGCCTATGCCAGCCAGGTCCCCGTCAACCGCTCGTCGGATTTGAAAACGATGCAGGAGATTTTCCAGCTCGGCCCGTTTCTGGATTGGCCGATCCCCGAAAGCGAATACAGCATCGACGGCCCCGGCCATTTCAACCGGGTCGCGGATGTGAATGATCTGAGCGATTTATTCGTCCCGGGGACGATTCCGCCGGGCGTGCCGAATCAGCCTGCCGCCCACGCGCCCCAAGCGGCGGCGCCGACGGTTCCTTGAAACCGGTTGTCATTCTACCCGCGCCGCTTGAGGCCCAGCCGTCGTTCCAGCGGGATGCAAAGAAGCAGGCACGCACACCAGAGCGTTTTGTTGTGCAAATGCGGCGTCAGCAAAGCGCCGGCCACGACGCCCGCAGTGAAGGAAGCGCAGATGAACGCGAAGACATGCAGCATGTGTGCCGAATCCGCGCGGCGGCCTTCAAAAGCATAGGCGAAGAGAGATTCACTCAACGTGCGCAGATTGCCGGTGGTGAATGTCGAATTGTAGGAATACCCCTCAACATGGCGGAACGTCGCCGTTTGCACCGAGGCCGCAAAGCAAAGCGGTATGGTTACCCACATGTCGCTCGTCGAGGCCGGCATACACCCCAGGCATGCGAAGACCCCGATTTCAAGCGATAAAACCCACACATCCGAAGCGAGCCTCTTACCGGATGTGCCAAGTCGCCCAATGGCGGTGGCCGTGGAGATTCCCAGGAAGAAACTGAGAATGGGTACAAGATGGCGAAACGCCTGAAGCCAGTTCGCGGCCACGACATTGACGCTCAGCAGCACCACATTAGCGGTCATCGTGTTGGCAAAGACATGGTTGTGCCCGACATAGGTGAAACCATCGAGCATGCCGCCGACACCCGCGAAGAGCATGGCGTAGTACAACGCGCAGGAAGTGCCAAGGGGAGATGTATCCGATGCCAAAGCCATGGCCGCTGGTGCGGATTGTAATGGATTGGAGAGGCAAAAACCGGTTCACCGCACATGTCACGCGGCTTCCACCGCCGCATAGACCTTGCCATGCTGCTTAAGCCAATCAACGTCGCCGGCTTTCGCGTGCGACTCGACCTGTCGAAACAACTAGACGACCTGCGGCTCGAAGCACGCCTCGCTGGGGTCGGCATCGGGAATGACCGCCTCGACCTGGACCGCCACCACGAAGCGCTCGGTTCGGACGAGCCGTGTTCGAAGGACTCTTTTGCCAGGTAGGTTCATAAGGTAAAGGGAGTCGCCCCCCCCGCCCCTCATCACTTCAACTTCAACGACAACCCCTCCTGTTCCCACTGCTCCAGCAGCCGCTGCATCACCTGGAGATTGCTGTCCAATTCGCGGCTGTCGTCCACCAAGGCCTGGTAGAGCTTGGGGTCGTTGACGGCCAGGCCGGCAGAGCCTTGGCCTTTGTCGATCTTGTCGGTGATGTCGTGCATCGAATCCAGCAGGCTCGACGCGCGGGTGAGGGCGTCGCCAAGCTGCTTGGAGACATCGTCCACATGTCCCTGCGTGTCGGCGATGGCCCCTTTCGCCTGCGTCAGCACGTCGGTGGCCTGCTGGGAAATCTGCGGGAGGCCGGCCGTGAATTTCTGCAAATCCTCCGATGCCTTGCGGGCGTTGGCCAATGTCTCGGCCAAATCCGAATGCACCGATGGATCGCCGACGAGTTTTTGCACGGCGTCGAAGGTCTGGCCGGCCTTGGTGGCCTGGGCGCTGAAATTGTCCAGGGTATCGACCAGGTGCTTCACGAGTTGCTGGTCGCGGATGATGTCGCTGGTCTGCTTGATGCCGGCCGCGGCGCCGGCGATTTCATCGGCGGTGTCGGCAAACTCGGTGGGAATAATGTCCAGCTTCAGGCCGACGTACCGGGCGTGCAGGCGCGGATAGCCGCCGCTCTGGCTGGGCTGGAAAAGCTGGGGCGGCTCCTCCTGTTTGGTCTTGGGGTCTTTGAGCAATTCCAGGGAAATCGACCATCCGCCGCCGATGATGTTGGTGTTGACGATGTCCGGCTCGACGTTGATCGGAATAGGCGGGCTGATGGCCAATTCACCGGTGATGGTGACGCCGGTGCCGCTGTCGTTCCGCCGCAGGGTATCGACGTGGCCGATGACAATTCCCTGGTAAGTGATCGGCGAGCCTTCATTGAGGCCGTCGACGCGGTCAGCGTCAAAGACGACCGCCATCGACGGGGCCGCGAACAGCTTGGCCGACCTTGTGCCAAAGTTGAGGAACATCCAGCCAAAAATGCTCCCCGCGATGATAACGGTGACTCCGACCAGGAAATTTCGTTTGTTTGCGGACATAGGTGGCGGACATCATCCTTCGCCGGGGCGAGAAAAAAAAGGAGCCGCCTGGAAAAAGGCAGCCGTCGCGACGCACTCACTATAGGCCCGCGGGGCCGCCGCGGCATTAATCCCCCGTGAATAGATGCCAGAATGCGCCAATTCTTTTGAGGACGAACGAACTTAACCCGCCCCGGAGGGGCGGACGAATGTAGCCACGGGTGAAGCGAAGCGCAACCCGTGGAAGCAGATCAAATGGCGCACCCGCCCCGGCAGGGGCGGAGGAAGTTGAATAGGGCGTCTTGGCATCCCGCCGGAGCGTTTCCTTCGCCCGCTTCGGGGCGAATAGTCGGCGACGTTTCCCACGAGTTGCGCTTCGCTTCACTCGTGGCTACCAACCGTCGCCCCGCTGGGGCTAAGAACGGAAGCGGTTTCAGTCTACAGGTTTCTTTGGCAGACCCACGCCAGGGTAGCGTCTGAAAAGTCGCTACACCTTCATCTCCGCACTTCGCCCCAGCACCGCCGCATAACGCTCTCGAATCGGCTTAACAATTCTCTCCACAAACTCTTCCACCTGCTCCGGCGAGCGGCCCACAAACGCCGACGCCTCCGCCACCTTGCTCATCTCCACGCTCTTAAACGCCGGCTCCCTGGCCAGGCGTTCCAGCAGATCATTAGGCCGGCCATGCATCTTGACCTGCTCCCCCGCGGCCAGCGAATGGCGGCGGATGATCTCGTGCGCGTCCTGCCGGCTCGCTCCCGCCGCGACGGCGGCCATGAGGATTTCCTCGGTGGCCATGAATGGCAATTCCGCCGCGACATACGCCTCGATCGTCTTGGGATAAACCACCATCCCGCGCGCCACGCTCACCACAATCCGCAAACAGCCGTCGATGGCCAGGAACGGCTCGGGGATGGCCAGCCGCTTGTTGCTGGAATCATCCAGCGTGCGCTCAAGCCACTGCTCGGCGGCGGTTTGCAGCGGCGAATTGGCCAGGCTGATGACAAATCTGGCCAGGCCCGTCGCCCGCTCGCAAAGCATGGGATTGCGCTTGTAGGCCATCGCGCTGGAGCCGACCTGCTCCTCCTCGAACGGCTCTTCGATCTGCTTCATGCCGGCGAGGAGGCGGATGTCATTGGCGAACTTATGCACGCCGCTGGCGATGGTTGCCAGCGAGCAGATGACCTGCGCATCGAGCTTGCGCGGATAAGTCTGGCCGGTGACGCTGTAACTTTCGGCAAAGCCAAAACGCTCGGTCACCATGCGATCGAGCATCCCGACCTTGGCGTGGTCGCCATTGAAGAGGGCGAGGAACGACGCCTGCGTGCCGGTGGTGCCTTTGACGCCGCGGAAGCGCATCGTCGAGAGGCGATGCTCGACCTCTTCCAAATCCAGGGCGAAATCCTGCGCCCACAAGGCCGCGCGCTTGCCGACGGTGGTAAGCTGGGCCGGCTGAAAATGCGTGTACGAGAGCGTCGGCAAATCCTTCCACTTCACCGCGAACTTGGCCAGTTCATCCACCGCGTTGGCCAGCCATTGCGCGACGAGTTTCAAAGCGTCGCGCATGATGAGCAGGTCGGCGTTATCCACCACGTACATGCTGGTGGCCCCCAGGTGAATGATCCCCTTGGCCGCCGGAGCGGCTTCCTCGAAGGTGCGGATGTGAGCCATGACATCGTGCCGCAGGCGAGCCTCCCAATCGCGCGCCTTGGCAAAGTCAATGTCATCAACCGCCTTCTCCATCTGCTCCAAAGCGGCCGCCGTGATGCGCGTCAGCCCAAGCTCGCGCTCACACCGGGCGAGTTCGAGCCAGAGGCGACGCCACAGGCCGAATTTATGGCGCGGCGAGAAGAGGCGGAGCATCTCCGGCCCCGCATTTCGCGCGGCCAAAGGGGATTGGTAGGTGTCGTGAGCGTCGGTGGTTTTTTCATTCGGTTGGGGCACGGGGGGATTCTATAGGGAGATGGGGGTTGGGGGGAGGGGGAGGATGAGGGGGTGACACGGTGAGGGGGTGACAGGGTGACACGGTGAATTGGCTAAGCGCGGTTTTGGAAGTGTTTATTGCGAAATTAATTCAGCCCGGATGATCCGCCTTGTGCGCATGATCTCGGTTGCCGGAAAGACCAGGAACATAAGTGCCGGCAACCAATACGGGAACGTGACGGTGAACTGGCCCAGTCGATTTGCTGAATGTCTGAGGTCCGACAGGTACCAGTAGCCAAATCCCATCGGGTAGATTTCGGGCGCCACGGGCGAGCCGAACAGATCCCACCCTCCCGCCCAAGTGTCATCCCGATTCAGAATCGAGCGCGACGAAGGCCGCGGGCTATGGTCGTACTCGTAGGAGATTTGCAATCGCCGATCATCCGTCTGACAAATGGCGAACAGTTGGGTTCTCGATATACCCCAGCAAAGGCACAGAACATGGTCATGGCACGGACTTACCCAGAGCGCCAGCGTCATCACAAACAGTGGCGCCGAAAGCATCACCAGGGCGCTTGAAAGTAATCGGCCGATTCGCTTCATTTGTGCCTTTGTGTCCGGTAGCCTACCCCCATGTTCGGCACGCGTCACTTATTGGTGTTCGTCCTGACGGGCATCCTCCTGAACCTCACGCCCGGCCAGGACACGATGTACATCCTGGGCCGGGGAATCCAGCAGGGCCGCCAGGCGGGGTTGATCTCGGCGCTGGGAATTTCCTCCTGCTCCCTTGTCCATACCTTCTCGGCCGCATTGGGCCTGTCGGCGATCCCCGCCGCTTCGGCGACGGCGTTTGAAATCGTGAAATGGATCGGCGCGGCTTATTTGTTTTATCTTGGGGCGATGATTCTGGCCAAACGATCTGCCATTTCCGCCAGCCCCCGGCATCAGATCAATGAGCGTTCTATCCACGCCGGACTTCTGCGCTTTAGACGGTGGGCTCCGCTAGAGATGCTTCAAGCAGGCGGCGTGCTTTTATTGCGTCCGGAAAAAAATTAAAGCAAAGGAATGCGACGCCAAAAAGAAACAAAATCGAGCCGCCGATTATGCCGGCGATCGGATCGGCATATGGAGTCCGGGGAGCGAAAAGGGAAAACACCGTGACGCAACCAACGGCACCGAACCATATGACCGAAAATGCAAATGCGAACGGCTGCAAAACTGCCGTGACATTTATTGCCGAAGCCGCCGGACGGGGCATAATGCGCCCGCGGAAGATGACAAAAGAGCGGTTCGTTCGTCGTACCTCAAAGAAGTCCCCGTCGACCATGCCGCGGAATAGCGGCTTAGAAGGGTTCGGGCGATACACGGAGTCCATATCCCAAAATCCAAATAACTTAATTGGTCCGGCTGGATCGGATAGGAGCTTACGTAGTCGGGCGTTGATTTCTTGCCTATTGAGAGGAGAGTCGATTTGGAACCGGTACATAGGCACTACTTCATTGTACCGAGCTTTCATTTCATTGGCGGCGGAAAGCGGGCGGAAAACGGGACAGGTCCGGGACAGGTCCAATTCCAAACGCAACTCCTGCGAAATCGGACCGGGCGCATTTTACAGCGGCACTTTCCCTGCACTGTGTACAGTAGCCTACGCATCCGGTTCGATCAGCGCCGCGTTGCAACGCCGGCCGGCGTTTGGCCAGATCACCGAAAAGCTGGCGGGGGGATTGGTTGTGCTCCTTGGTGTGCGGCTGGCCACATGCAGGAGGTGAACCAAGTTCCACGTTAACAATTGAGCCTACAGTTGACTAAGCGGCGTCCCAAACCAAGTAAGATTTACTTGTAAGTTGCAGATGATGCATCATAATCCGTATGCAAGCGTTGTCGGAGGTGGGGAGAAAGTGATCCGCCATCTGTCTCAGGGAGAGGAAATGCAACGTACTCGACTAAAAGCGCGTTTACTAAACCGGGAACTGGCATGCGCTGCCACAGTGATTTTAATCCTGCTGCTGGCCGGGCGTGTCATGGCACAAACGAACTACTCGGCCACAGTGCTCTATCCGCTTATTTTACCGAGTGGCTTCGAGCCAGGATCGGAGGTGTTGAGTCCGGCTTCGCCAGGCCAAGCCGTCGTCGCAGGCCAAGCCGTAAGTAATGGCATAAACGCGGCGACCGCCAATAGCCAAAACGCCCTCGTTTGGACCACGCCTGGCGGGTTGGTGACGGACCTGAATCCGGCCGGATTCACGACCTCTTATGCTCTCGCCACCGACGGCGCACAGCAGGTCGGCTTCGGGACTGCGAACGCCACTGACGACGCACTCCTATGGTCCGGTACCGCCGCGTCCGCCGTAATTCTGAATCCGTCCGGCATTAGTGACATGATCGCCGTCGGTATTGGCGGCGGTCAGGAGGTGGGCTACGGCGATGTGCCTTCGGCCGACTTAACACAGCACGCCTTCCTATGGTCGGGTACAGCTGCATCGGCCGTTGACTTGACTCCAACCCTTGAAGGCGGCAGGGCGGACGCCCTTGCTACCGATGGAGTACAGCAGGTTGGATACTATAAGGACAGTGGGAGCAGTCTTGAAGCTATGCTTTGGTCCGGAACCGCCGCCTCGGCGGTAAACCTGAATCCCACGAATCTACCTGGTATCCTTCTTTCGGCAGCCATTGCGGTCGGTGGCGCCCAACAGGTTGGTTTCTGCATCGAACCGGGCGGCGACAACTACACCCACGCTGTGCTCTGGTCAGGGACCGGAGCTTCGGCAGTTGACCTTAACCCAACGGGCCTCACTGGGCTCGTCCAATCTATCGCCGACGGCACTAACGGTTTCCAGCAAGTCGGCTATGGCACGACGCTGACCAACCTGAATGAGGCCTTGCTTTGGTCTGGCTCGGCTGGCTCGGCGATCGACCTTCAATCGCTTCTGCCCTCGGTGGGAACCTGGACCCAATCGATGGCCTGCAGCATCGACCCTATGGGCAATGTTTACGGGATTGCCACCGGTACGCTGGACGGCGTGACCGGCAATTTCGCCGTCGAATGGTCCCCCGTCCCCGAACCCGGCACGGTCACACTCCTGGCCGCCTTTGCCGCCGGCCTTTTGATGCGGCGGAGGAGAACAGCGACACTTCGCCGTAGCCTCTAGCTTTATTTAATGATT
>JBEKYH010000093.1:0-12793 GCA_049511115.1 Tepidisphaeraceae bacterium
TTTAAGTCCGGGTTCGTCAGCGCTTTTCGTGGAATTGTTATTCACGGCACCACGAAATCGACCGGTATTAAGGCGAGACGGGCGAGAGTACTTTAAGGGCGTGGGCACCGCTCTGCTGGAGTGGGCAACTTGGCGCTGCCGCGACGCTGGGCATGGAGGCCTGATGTTGCACGGAAGCCCCGAGTACATCGATTGGTATGAAAAAAGAGGTTTGAAAAGGCTCCCGGCGAATCCTATTCTATATGAGGGCGTAATATATACGCCGATGGAACTTGCGGTAGGGACTGGCGGCTCGATCTCGTAGGAATTGCAGAGACGGCAGGAAATGTATGCTCGGATCAAAAAAAAGCGGCCGAAAGTCGATGCCGCGGGCGATGCTTCCGACCGGCATCAAAGTGGTTGCAGCTCCCAAGGACCAACTCCGAATTAAACTGCTCTCCGGACCGGACATCGAAACAAGCGGTGGATGCCATGTCGTGGAGTTTAAGCATTTCCTTGGCGTCGGAAAAAAGATTTTCTTCGTCGTCGAGATCTTTCCCAGCAAGGATCCAGGGGGCTATGGCATTGAAATCATGAGAATTCGATATGACCCTGGCGAGAGGCCGACACCACATCTTGAACGCGTTCCCACCTTCACGGCATTGCGCGAGGTTGCCCAACTGAAAGAGCGCACCTTGTACAATCAGGCCTTGGACGAGGCGATAAACCGCGCGACGATCCTGTTTCAAACGACACAGGGGGAATCGGCCAAGTCCGAGGCTCAGCGTCAACTCGGCTCGTGGCCGCTGCGCTTTCAACGACCCGATTTCCGGTTCGAGGTCATTGAGGCCGCGGACTGGAAGAAAAAGCTGGCAGAATTGCTTGAATGCAATCTCATCGACAACCAATGGATTGAGGAGATTGCCGCCAAGACAAAATCCACCCGATTTCAGCAGGCCTTGCGCGAATTGCAACAGATCCAAAAGTAGTTAACTACGCGTGACGACACGCTCCTACGGCCGCACCTTCGTCCACAGGTCATCCTCGGCCTGCTGGAATTTGGTGAACTGGTCGGTCAGGTTGTCGTACATTTTTTGAATCTTGGCCGGGTCGGCCTGGGGGTCCTTCATTTCATCGCGCAGGGCCGCGGCGGCGTCACTTAAGTTGTTGGCGCCGTCGGCGAATTCACGGGCGGCGTCGTAGAGGTTCAAGTTGGCCATTTCGTCGGCGGTGGGCTTGTAGAGCAGCCGCCAGGGGCTGGAGCGGATTTCGACGGTGGCCTGGTCGATGTTGTCGCTTGCCTTCTTGATGCCGGCAACGATCTCGTCGATGCGGCTCTGGTTGCGGAGGATCACGCTGCGGGCGGTTTCGGTGATGTCCTTCGCGTTGGCGGCGGTGGCGCGAACGTCGTCCACGGCGCCCTGTGCGCGGGCCACCGTGTCGTTCAGCTTATCCAGCAGCGTCTGCATCGATGCGGTCAGCGGCGGGGCTTTATCCTTCAGGGTCTTGGTAAGATCGCGCACATTGGCGACGGACTCATGGAAATCGGTGGTGCTGGGGCCGAGCAGCTCGTGGATAGAATCCAGTGCGGCCTGGGCGCTGTCGGAAACCTGCTTGAGGCGGGCGTGCAGGTCGGCGACCAGCTCGTGGATGTCGACCGACGCCTTGGCGCCGGCCTTGTCATACGTGTCGAGTGTGGAATGGACCTTGTCCAGGTCGGCGTTGAGTTTGGGGCCAAAGTCAGCCAGGCTGTCCTTGAACGCGGTGAGGGCGTCTGGCTTGCCGACCAGAACGGCATCGGAGGCAAGTTCCTGGCCGCGGCCGAGATTGCTGATATTGACGGCGGTTACGCCGGTAAGACTGGTTTCGATGGAGACGGTGGCGTCGGTGGTGAGAACATAATCGGCGGGAATGGAAATCCAGGCGATAATGCCGTCTGCGGTCGGACGATTGTCGCCAAGCGTGCCGGCTTTAACGTAACGGATATCATTGACGATGCCGACCTTGAGACCGCCGAGGCGCACGTCGTCTCCCTTGCGCAGGCCGCCGACGTTGTCCTGAAGGGTGAAGCCGACGAGATGGGTGGCATAGGGCGTGGTGAATTGAGTGTAGCCGGCGATGCCAATGACGATGGCAATGGCGCCTGCCAGGCTAACCAGCATGAAGAATCCGGCACGGACAGCATTTCGACTATTGGCCATAATGGGCGCCTCTTGGTTTCCCTAAATCAAATCTGAATTCCAAATAGATCGTCTTCGTAACCGCCGCCGCGGCGGCGATCGGTGAGCGGTCCGACGGCCTCGCCGTGGACGAATTGATGGACCAGGGGATCGGGACTGTTGCGCATTTCGTCGACGGTGCCGCTGGCGATGAACTTGCCGCGGTCCAACAGGACCATGCGGTCGGCGATGCGATAGGCGGAATCCATTTCGTGGGTGACGACCACGCTGGTCACGCCAAGCTTTTTATTGAGGTCGATGATGAGCTGGTCGATTTCGGCGCTGGTGACCGGATCAAGGCCCGCGGACGGCTCGTCGTAGAAAAGAATTTTGGGGTCGAGGGCCATGGCGCGGGCCAGGCCGGCGCGCTTTTTCATTCCGCCGGAGAGTTGGGAGGGCATTTTTTCGGCGTGTTCGCGGAGGCCGACGAGTTCGAGCTTGATCTTCACCATGATGGCGATGGTGTCATCGGGCAGATCGGTATGCTCGCGCAGCGGGAGGGCGACGTTTTCAAAGACCGACATGCTGTTGAAGAGCGCGCCGCTTTGGAAAAGGACGCCGACTTTCTTGCGGTAGCTATCGAGCTCGGCGTCGCTCATCGAGGTGAGACTCTTGCCCAGGGCGATGATGTCGCCACCATCACAGCGGGCGTTGCCGATCATCATGCGGAGGAGCGTGCTTTTTCCAGAGCCCGAGCCGCCGAGGATGACGAGCGTTTCGCCGTCGTACACATCGAGGCGGATGGCGTCGAGGATGGTGCGGCCATCATAGATTTTGGTGGCTCCCTGAACTTCGATATCGGCTTTTCGCATGGTGGAGGAAGGGGGCATTTAAAATCCGAGATAGTAAAAGACGCTGGTGAAAATCAGATCGACGGCGATGAGGGCGACGATGGTCAAAACGACGGTGCGGGTGGTGGCGACGCCGACGCCTTGCGCGCCGCCGGTGACGGACAAGCCGAGGCGGCAGGCCAGGCCGCTGACGAGGATGCCGAAGACGCCGGCCTTGGCCAGGCCGGTGATGAAGTCACGCGGTTGAAGGCTGTCGAAAGTGTGCTCGAGGTACAGTTGCTTCGATAATCCCAGAAATGCGCCGCTGGTGAGCATTCCGCCCAGCACTCCGGCAGTGTCGCCGACGACTGCGATGCAGACCATCATAATTGTGGTGGCCACGACGCGAGGGACGACCAGAAAGCGGATGGGATTGATGGCATGGGCTTCGAGGGCTTCGATCTCCTCGCTGACCACCATGGTGCCCATTTCGGCGGCGATGCTGGCACCGGCGAAACCGGTCAGGACGATGGCGCTGACCAGCGGCCCCAACTCGCGTGAGACGGCGATGGCGATGATATCGGGGACTTTAGTGATGGCGCCGAAACTCTTGAGTTCAGGGGCCATCTGGAAGGAGAGAATGGCGCCGATGCAGAACATGACCAGGAAGACGATGGGGATGCTCTTGACGCCGACGCGATCCATCTGCGCCCAGAGGCTCTGCCAGCCGAGGCGGCGGCCCTGCTTGGAAAATAAGGAACGCGGAATGCCGCGCGCCGCATCGATGAGAAGGTACGAGAGTTCTCCGATGAAGCCGAAGAATCCGGTGACGGCGTGGTAAAGGACGGAGATGGGTCGAAGGATAGTGGTCATTTGGAAAAAGTGATCATCGAAGGTTATTTGCTCATGGCTTCAGTTTCGTTGGCGGCAATGACAAACACCGAATCGAGCCGGGCGATTTCCAACAGGCCTTTGACGCGCGGCTGGAGCTCGGCGAGGAAAACCTTGCCGCCGGTGCGGCGGAGCTCCTTGAGAACTTCGACCAGGACGGCGATGGCGCTGCTGTCGACGTAGGGAACTTCGCGCATCACAAGGATCAGCTTCTTGGGTGAAAAGCGGCGCAGCGTGTCCATGAGGCGAGAGCGCAGGGAATGACTGTTGTGCAGATCCACTTCGCCGTGGATACAGCCGACGACAATGCCAGGCTGCGGGCTGTCGGCGGTGAGGATTTCAATTTGATTATTCGGGTCTTGCATGGTCTTCATTCCTTTACGGTAGGCTGGGCCTCCGCGGGGCGGCGATTTTTCTGGTCATAATCAACAACATCCCGTCGGTCTGCGGGATAAAATTCACTAGGTCCATCATGCGGCGCATACAGAGCAGGCCGAGGCCGCCGGGCTGAATGCGGTCGGGATCAACGGGCGGGGGCTCCTTGGGAAGTTTTGCGGGATCAAAAGGCTTGGCCCAATCGCGAATCTGGACGAGCAACTCAGCAGCGGGACCCTGGCCGCGCACGGCGAAGGTCAGGAGAATTGGTTTATCGTGCGCGCCGCCGTAGCCGTGGCGCATGACATTGGCCAGGGCTTCGTTGAGGACCAGTCCGACTTCCTCCACGTGTTGGGCGGCCATCCCGGCGTTGGCCGCGTATTGTTCCAGCGCCAGGCGCGCGGGGCGGAGGTCACCGGGATCGCTGGTGATTTTCATTTCCAGCGGCTGCGGGGGCCTGCCGGTCGAGTCGGCCGGCGAGCTCGTCGGAGGGGCGGAGGATGACGGATGGTGAGCCATGATCAGGGATTAAACTCCGCGAGATAAAGCTTCCAACGGTCGAGGGCCGGCTTGCGCTCGTCGGTGTCTTGGTAGTATATGTAGCCGAAATCCTCGCCGGTCATGCGGCGCAGGCCGTCGATGGAGTACATGCGGACGGCAGAGTCATCGCTCTCCAAATCGCTTATCAGATAAGGGATGATGTGCCGATCATGCGCCTTGACGCCGATTTCAATGGCCGGGATGAGCCGGCCGGGATCGTTACTGGTAATGGAGGGAGGATCACGGCCAATACAGGACGTGACCGACCCGCACAGAGCGGCACATAACAAAATGCTAGGCGCTAACCGACGAATCATGCAAAACCCCAGGGTACAGCAAGAATTCAATTTCCAAACCAGCCGCTAATGATACCGTTTTTGTCGGTTAACCATAGGGTGGTTCGTTAATGCAATACGGGAAAACGTGTTAGGATAGATTTGGCCATCGGGAAATGGATGAATGGTTTGGGTGGCCAGCGGGCGGGAAATGAATTAAACTAGAGACTTATAAGTCTATTTCGCTTCGGGTGTTCTGTTGGAGAATCGCGCATGGGCAACCAGACTCATCGGCCGAATTCGTCATCGTCTGGCAAAGGGAGTTTTCAGCGTCTTGATAAGGCGGTGGAAGCCCTGGAAACGCGGCGGCTTTTATCGATTTCCGTGGTGAGCGGAGTGTTGACAGTCGATCTCTCCAGCAAGACCAACGAGCACACGGTCATCGTCAGCGTGGACTCGCAGACGGGGGATTACCGCGTCGAAGACAACGGGCGAATCCATGAATTTCCGCAGGCGGGGATTGACAGCGTCGACGTGCTCGGTCCGACGGTGTCCAGCAAACTCAGAATAAACGCCACCTTTCCCACACTGGATAGCGACAACGCGATCAAAGGGGGCGCAGGCAATAACACGCTGATTGGATCGAAGGGCGGAAACACGATTATTTTTGGCGGCGAGGGGAACAATTCCATCACGGCGCGGGGGACGTCCAACGTCGTCAACGGCGGCGCCGGCAACAACACACTGGTAGGCGGGGCCGGAAACGACACCCTGCAGGCGGACGGGGCGGGCGATGATTTAATCATGTGCACGTCGGGAAATAATGTCGCGTTCGGCGGGTCGGGGAACGACACGCTCGTAGCGGGAACGGGAAATGACACGCTGTCCGGCAAAGGCGGGAATAACCTGATTATTGGCGGAAGCGGTAATTCATCCCTCAAAGCCGGATCAGGGGGAAGCACTATTCTGGGAGGGACGGGAAGCAGCACGCTGGTGGGAGGCGCGGGAGACGACTTTCTGGCGGCCGGCGAGACGGACATGCTTTTGACGGCGGGAGAAACACTGCCGGCGGCGAGCGGGCTCGATCTGCTGGAGGGATTCAACGGAAACGACACGCTGATCGGCGTGGCGGCGTCGGATACGCTTTCGGGCGGAAACGGGGCCAATGAATTCGACGCTCCGACCGGGGCGACGTTCACGGACTTCAACGCGGCGCAAGGGGATTTCCAGCCGAGCAATGAGACCGTCGCCGGAACAGCGGCCACGGACATAACGGTCAAGTTGCGAATCAAGATTCACGGATCGCTGGTAGCCATTCCCAACACGGCGGGAAGTGTGGCCGATGGCACATCCGAGGCTGAAGTGACCAGCTTATCGGGCAATTCGGCTCTCATCCAATTCCGCAGCGCGACGGCGAAACAAGCCTTTACCCTGGGGACTTTCTTCCAGCAGTGGGGCATCAGCTTCAGCAGCAGCGGAATCGGTCAATTCGTCGGCGGGCCCGATGGCACGCTCAGCATGACGGTGAATGGCGTTCCCAACACCGACTTCAACAATTACGTCGTGCAGAACGACGATGTCATTGTCATTAAATACAATTAAAGCGAAATTCCCAACTGTCACCGGGCATCGGCGAAAGGTATTGCGCGGCGCCGGCGGCGCATGAGCAGCGCCGAAGCCGCGCCGGCAAAGATCGCGGCGGAAGCGGGTTCGGGGACGGGCGTGGGGGCGGCGGCGATTTCGGCCTCTGCTAATTGCCAATCGGCGGCGAAGGAAGTGGGCAACTGGGCCAATTGGCCGGCGCCCAATGTCTTGTTGAAGTTCTGGGCTACCAGAAGCAGGTCGGCGAAATTGACCACGTTGTCGTAATTGAAATCGCCGTCGGCCCAATCGAGGGGGTTGCCGTGGGTGTCGGTCGTGTGATTGAAATTCTGCGCTACGACCAGAAGATCGGCGAAATTCACGGTGCCGTCGAGATTGGCGTCGCCGGCGAGGGTTGTCTTAACGATGATCTGGTTGGCGAGCGCGGCTGTGCCGGAATCGCGGTCGCCGTCGACGTAGCCGACAGCATAGAGGCTGGGATTGGAGGCGGCGATGCCGGAGGTCAAGCCCGAGCCGGTCCAGGTGTCGCCATTGTATGCGCTGGTGATATAGGAGCGGATGGTTGTGGCTGGATCAACCGCGGCGGAGGCGAAGTTGATATCCAGCGTATTGTTGGTCAGGTCGAGGGTGGAACCGGAGTTGATGGTGAGGGCGCCAACACTGCTGGTTCCAGAGCTGGAATTCAGGCGCAGATAGGCGGGGGCCGAGGATTTTCCAACGGTGAGCGAGCCGCTGCCGGTGATAGCGCCGGTAATCAGGGGGGCGGCGCTGGTTCCGGTTTGGATGCACAGGGAAGAATTATTGACGACAGTTCCTCCGGCGGGGAGCGCGGAGACTGCGGGAATCACCAGCGCGCCGGCGGCGACGGTGGTGGTTCCGGAATAGGTATTGACGGCGCTGAAGGTCACCGTTCCCGTGCCCGTGAGGCTGACGCCGCCGCTGCCGGAAACAGCGTTGGAGAAATTCAAGGTCGCGTCGGATCGGTCGATAATCAGAGTCGCGCCGTCGTTGATGGCGCCGGTGACCGAGCCGGTGGTTGAGCCGTTGCCGAGTTGCAAAGCGCCGGACTGGATGTTGGTGCCGCCGGTAAAAGAGTCGGCGGCGGTGAGGGCGAATGTTCCCGAACCGATCATGGTCAGTGAGCCGCCGCCGGTGATGGCGCTGGCGATCGAACCGGACGAATCGGAACGATCGATGATGAGGCTGGAAGAATCGGAAATGGATCCGGCGCCGATTGATCCGCTGGAGCCGCCGTTGCCGAGCTCAATGGCGCCCTGGTTGATGCTGGTGGTTCCGGTGTAGGTGTTAGCGCCCGTTAACGTCAGCGTGCCGGTTCCGGATTTGATCAGGTTGATCGAGCCGGACGGGCTTTGGATGACGCCCGCAAAGGTGCTGCTGAGGGCAGAGTTATAGGTGAAATTGACGGCGGTGGCAGTGAGATCGGTGATGGTTCCGGTTCCCGTCAGGGAGCCGACGGTCGTGTTGTTGCCATGCAGATCGAGCTCGCCGCCGGTGACATTCAGGGGAGCGGAGGCATTGCCCAGCGCGAGGCTATTGCCAACCTGGAGCGTGCCCGATTGGATGGTGGTTCCGCCGCTGTAGCTGTTGGCGTTGGTAAGCACGAGCGTGCCCAGACCCGATTTCACGAGAGAGAGGGAGCCGCTGCCGCTGTTGATGAGAATTCCGGTGAAAGTCGTCGCGGAGTTGCCGCCGACGGTCAGCGTGGCATTGGAGGAGGAGACATCATCAATGGTGCCGGCTCCGAAGAACGTGCCAACGGACAAACTAAAACCATGGAGATCGACTTCGCCGCCAGTCAGGCTCAGAGAGCCGCCGGCTGCGCCGAGCGCGCTGGCGTTTCCCATTTGCAGGATGCCGCCGGTGACGGTGGTGCCGCCGCTGTAGGAATTGGCGCCGCTGAGGGTGAGAGTGCCGGCGCCGGACTTGGTGAAACTGACGATGCCGGTGCTGCTGTTCTGGATTTTCCCGGAGAACGTGGCGTTGGCATTGGAATTATCGGTGAAAATGGAACTGGTGGCGGAGAGATCGTCGATCGTGCCGGAGCCGGTGAGATTGGCGACGGTGGGGCTGAAGCCGTGAAGATCGAGCGTGCCGCCGCCGAGGGTCAGCATCGAGGAGCTTCCCAGGGCGCTGCCTCCGCCGAGTTGAAGCGTGCCGGCAAGGATCGTGGTGACGCCGGAATAGGAATTGACGCCGCTGAGGGCGAGCGTGCCGACGCCGAGTTTGGTTAGCGAACCCGGGCCAGACAGGGAAGAGCTGACGGTAAAAGTATTGGCGGCGGAGGCGATATCAAATCCGCCGCTAAAATTCGCGCCGTTGATGTTCGTCAGGCTGGTGAGGGAATTGCCTGTGATTCCCAGTGTGCCTCCGGAGAAAGTGATGGAGTTCGTCCCGATGTTGGAGGCGGCGGAGATGGAGAGTTCGCCGCCGTAGAGGGTGGTGACGGCAGAGTAGGTATTGTTGCCAGAAAGCGCGAGAGTGCCGGGGCCGACATAGGCGAGGGCCGTTTTGTTGGCGCCGTCGGTGATATTACCGCTGAGGCTGGAGGCGGTACCCCCGGCCGCGCCAAGGCTCAGGGCGGGCGCGTTGGTGAAAGCGAGGCTGCTGGCGTAATTGTTGAACTGGAGCGTCCCTCCGGAGAAGGAGACCGACCCCAATCCGACGGCGCGATCGGAATTAATGGTTAGCAGGCCGGCGCCGACATTGGTGCCGCCGGTGTAGGAATTAACGGCGGTGAGATTGAGCGTGCCGGCGCCGAGCTTGGTGAATGAACCGGAGCCTAGGAGCGTAGCGCCGACGGTAAACGTGTTGGCGGAGGAGGCAATATCAAAGCCGCCATTGAAGGCGGACCAGTTGACGGAATGCGTGTTGAGACTGGTGAGTCCCGTGCCCGTCACCTGCATAACGCCGCCATTGAAGGTGACGGCGGTAGTGGGGCCGCCGAGATTGCTGTCGGAACTGACGGAAAGCTCGCCGGCGGAGAGCGTTGTTCCGCCGGAATAGGAATTGGCGCCGGTCAGGGTAAGAGTTCCCGTGCCGGTCTTGATCAAGCTAAGCGCGCCGGCGGCGCTAATGAGAACTCCGGTATAGCTCGTCGAAATATTGGCCGATCCGACGGTCAGCGTTGCCGTGGTGGAGGAGGCGTTGTTTTCAACAATACCCGAACCGGAGAGAGAGCCGACGGCCGGGCTGAAGGAATTCAGATCAAGCGTGCCGCTCACGGAAAGGGGCGCGGATGTGGCTCCGAGGGCGGTGGGGAAAAGAAGCTGAAGCGTGCCGGCGTTGACGGTGGCGCCGCCGCTGAAGGTGCTGTTGCCGCCAAGCTGCCAGAATCCTGTCCCGCCCTTGACCAGCGAGAGTTGGCCGCCGGTTGGATCGGTCAGGGAGGCGTCCAGCACATTGGCCCCAACGTTGGAACCGGTAAGGGTCAGGGAAGTAGAGCCGGAATTGGAAAAGGCTTCGGCAAGGGCACTGTCAAACGCCACCGGGCCGGTACCTGAGGAATCCAAGGTTGCGCCAAGGGTTCCGATGGTAAAGACGCGGCTGCTGGCGTCGCCGCCACCGACATAACGAAGAATGCCGCCATTGATGACGAGGTTAGAGGGATTCGAAGGCGTGGATGTGCCAATGGAACTGCCGTTGGCGTCGCCGGCCAGCGGATCACCGAGATAGGAGACTTGCAACGTGGTCGGCTCTAATAGCTGGGTGTTGGTGGCGGGATTGGCCAGAACCATCGACCCGTGGATGGTGGTTGAGCCGGAGTAGGTGTTGGTGGTCGCCAAGGCGACAATGCCGCCGTTCTCGGCGAGGAGGCTCGTTGAACCGGCCACATCCGGCAGCGGAACCTTGCCCGCGCTGGTTTGGGGAAGCGTGAGTTGCCCGCCGCCGCCGAGGAGGTAGACATTACCAGCGGGGGTAATCGTGCCTGTGTAGGTAATGCCGGCTGAGACCGCGCCGATGCTCATGTTGACCAGGCTGGTGGTCGCGCCGGCGAACGGCTTGGTCATGTTAAATGCGCCGGCGACTTTTCCGGTGTAATCAATATTGACGTTGGAATCCGCGGCGTCGAGGGCAAAGCCGCCGCTTTGTGAGGGAGCTTGATTGAGAAGCTGGAGGAAGGCCGCGTCGGTCGTGGAGCCGGCGTCAGAACCGGCAGCGCCGCCGGCGGCCACCTGGAGCGACGGCGTCGCGGTCAGGAGATTGCCTTGGGAGATTTCAAGTAAGCCGCCGTTGACGAGCGTCGCGCCGGCATAGGAGCCGCCGCTGCTGAGGATCAGATTTCCCGCGCCGGATTTGGTGAGACCGCCAACACCGCTGATGGAGCCTGAAAAAGTGAGGGCATTTCCGGGATTGGCGACAGTGACGAGGAGATTGGAATTGAGAGTGAGCGGGGCGGAGATGAAATGCGTTCCGCCGGTGTCGGTAATGAGAGCCGTGGCGGTGGCCCCGCCGTTGTCGAGGGTCAGGACGCCGTTGTTGCCGGCAGCGATGGTATAGGAATTGACGTTATTGAAATTGATGGTGCCGACGGTCCAGTTAGCGTCGAGGGTAATCGTCGAATTGGTGGTGATGCCGCTGGTGAAATTGGCGGTAGCGGCGGCGAATTCGGGAATCTGGCCGGCGGTCCAATTGGCGATGCTGGCCCAAGAACCGCCGCCTGAGAGACTCCAGTTGGAGGTCGTGACGAGGGTCGAGTCGATGAAACTCATTGAGGAGGCAACGTCCAGGCGCGTGTAGCCGTTGTAATCGCCGTAGAAGCCGTCCGGGTTGGTGGAGATGGAGTTGCCGGGTTCGGCGCCGACAAAATCGGTGACCGCTTCAAGATAGGTCTGATTGTTGGCCGTGAGGAAGAGTCCACCACCGCTATCACCGGGCGCGGAGCAGCCTTCCAGAGAGAGGGGCGTGGAACTGCCCATAATGCTGGCGGAAGGGTTGTTGGGCTGGTCGAAATCGGTGAGCTCGACATTTGAACTCAGTCCGGCGAAGTTGGACGTGGTGAAATTAGGAGGACCGCCGGTGGTCGTCTGACCACCGAAAGCATCAATGACGTTTTGAATCGCGCGGCGCGTGCCGGGGCCGCCGGTCGCGCCGGTCAGGCCGGTGCCAGTGTCGCCGTATCCAACGATCGTGGCAGTCTGGCCGATCTCGGCGCCAAAAGAACTTTGATAAAGTTGGGCCGGCGCGACATTAGTGATGGGCGAGGCAAGCTGCACGAGGGCGAGATCATTGCCGTTGCTCAGGTTGTAGTCCCAGCCAGATTCGACGGCAATCGAGGCGACTGAATCCGGGCCGGTAACGAACGGAGTCG
Organism: Tepidisphaeraceae bacterium; assembly: GCA_049511115.1. Classification (GTDB taxonomy): domain Bacteria; phylum Planctomycetota; class Phycisphaerae; order Tepidisphaerales; family Tepidisphaeraceae; genus JBEKYH01. The sequence goes on from JBEKYH010000093.1 coordinate 11,981, forward strand.
TGGATGCGCCCTGGCCGAAGCTGACTTCGGCCGCGGGGAAGGCGGGGGCAGCGACGCCGACGCCGTTGTCCTGGGTGACGACGTGGGCCGCAGTGAGAACCCAATCAGGGGCGACCAGAGTGGCCGAGCCGAAAATCTCGCCAGAACTGAGGATGACATCGATAAATCCCGAGGAGGCGTACTGGGACTGGGCGCTGAACGAGGTGTAATCGGAGTCGGGTGTGTCATCCCGAATCGTGGATGCGTCGGAAAGGCGTGGAGCCGCACAGCAGGCGGCGGCGATAAGGGTGGACCATCCCCATCCTCCTGGCGCAAAAACTGCGCGACGGATCAGCCGTTCGGTTCTTAATTTCAAACGAGGACTCCCATCCAAGGGACCTAAGACGCCACCCCAACCAAAACCGGCGGTATCCTAACTAACCACAAGAAGCGACTTGATGCAAGCCAAATGGCTGAATTCCGCACAGTCACGTTAATATAGAGATATTACGAGACGATGTTATTCCCTGTTCACGGAATAAAACTAATTTATATATGTATATGTATAAATATAAACTGCAGCGAAGGCGGCGTGGGAGCAACTGGGAAAAATGTCTCTTATGCCGTTGCTTGCTGAAGTTCCTTGCGCCGGTCGGCCATCTGGGCCTTGAGGCGAGCGAGGATTGAACTGTGCATCTGGCTGACGCGGCTTTCTGACAAATCGAGCGTAGCCCCGATCTCCTTCATGGTCATCTCTTCAAAATAATAGAGGATGATGATGAGGCGTTCGGCCCGGCTAAGACCCTTGGTGATGAGTTCCTTTAGGTCTTTGCG
>JBEKYH010000094.1:0-12761 GCA_049511115.1 Tepidisphaeraceae bacterium
TGTTCATGTGTTGGCCGAAAAGTGTTCGGATCTGTTCCAAACTGTTCCAAACTGTTCCGCGCACCCCTCCATTTCCTCCTCAACACTCCCCTTTTTGGCCCCCCGCCCCCTTTCGCGTACCATAACCCCCGTGCCCGAACCCCTCGGCCTCATCGCCGGTGAAGGCGTATTTCCCCTGCTCGTGGCCCGCGGCGCGCGGGCGGCGGGCCGGGACGTCATCTGCGCGGCGTTTGCCGGCAGCGCCTGGCCGCAGCTTAAAGACGAATGTGATCAGTTCGCCTGGGTCGGCGTCGCTCGCCTGGGCCAATGGGTGCGCGTCCTCAAGGCCGGCGGGTGCCGACAGGCGATCATGGTGGGACGGGTCGCCAAGCATAAAATGTACGGGCGGTTCCGGTATCTGCGCAACATCCCGGACTGGCGAACGCTTAGGATGTGGCTCACGGAATTGCGCCACGACAAGCGCGATCAGGCGGTGCTCTATGCGGTCATCCGCGAACTGGAAAAGGAAGGGATCACCTTGATCGATTCGACGCAGTACACCCGCGAGCACGTCGCCAGCGTCGGCGTGATGACGCGCCGCCAGCCGACGGATGCGCAGTGGATCGACGCGCGGTATGGATGGGATTTGTGCCAGACACTCAGCCGCCTGGATATTGGGCAGGCCATTGCCGTGAAGGATAAGAACATCCTGGCCGTCGAGGCGATGGAAGGGACCAACGCCATGATCGAGCGGGCCGGCGGCCTGTGCCGCACGGGGGCGTGGACGCTGATTAAAGTCTCCAACGTGAAACAGGACCTGCGCGTCGATGTCCCCAGCATCGGCGTGACGACGATCGAAAAGCTCAAAGCCGCCGGCGGAGGCTGCCTGGTGGTGGAAGCCGAGCGGACGATTCTGCTGGAGAAGGAGAAGGTGCTGGAGATGGCCGATCGGGAAAAGATCGCCATTGTGGGATTGCAGCCGGCCCCGGCGCCAGCGGTTTCCACGGATGCGGCGGGGAAAAAGTCATGACGGTGCGGGTGAAATTGTTTGCCATTTTGCGCGAGAAGGCCAAATGCGGCGAGGTGACGCTGGAGTTGCCCGCCGGGGCAAGCGCCGCGGTGGCGGCGGAAATGATCTCCCGGCGATTCCCCGCGATTTCCGCTCTTGTTCCACGCGTCGCGCTCGCGGTGAATCGCGAGTATGCGCCATCAGACAAAGTGCTATTTGACGGCGATGAACTGGCCCTATTGCCCGCCGTGAGCGGCGGTACCGATGCGACGTTATTACCCCCCTCTCCATGTACTCAGGGAGAGGGTTGGGGTGAGGGTTCTTGGGGCCTGCGACACGGAATAAACTACCCCATGAATAGCCCCCTCCCTACCCCTCCCCCGGCTACGGTTCGACATCGCTCACCGCAGGCCGGGGGAGGGAATAGAAGCGCGGAGGCCGGCGATGAATGACTGGCTGGCCATCCTCGCCGAGCCGCTGGACGCGCAGCGCGCGGTGGAATTTGTCACCGATCCGTCGGCCGGCGGGATTGATCTGTTCGCCGGCACTACACGAGCCCAGACGAGCGACGCTGGCCAGACCTTGGCAGCCCTCGATTACGAAGCCTACGAGCCGATGGCGATGGAGCAGTTGCGCGTCCTGGCGCGCGAGGCGCGGGCCAAGTGGCCGGTGGCGAAGCTGGTCATTCTGCATCGCATCGGCCGCGTCGCGGTGGCCGAGCCGTCGGTCCTGATCGCGGTTTCCACCCCCCACCGCGCGCAGGCGTTTGAAGCCTGCCGCTGGCTCATCGATACGCTGAAGGAGCGCGTCGCGATCTGGAAAAAGGAAATCTGGTCGGACGGATCGGGCGTGTGGGTCGAAGGGTCCGCGCAAGGCCGAGAGAAATGACAAGGTCACTAAATCGGCCTTTTTTCACCCCCTCACCTTGTCACCTTGTCACCTTGTCATGATTGCCCTCAGTCCTCCGCTTTTCGCAAAAGCAATTGACTTTGCCACGGCCCGCCATACCTTTGGCCGCACTCGATGGCATTCCAACTGGTGCAGATTCTCTACTGGCTGGCCCTGGCGACATGGTTCGGCGGGGCGCTGTTCGTGGCGGTGGCCTCGCGGATTGTCTTCAAGACCGTGCAGGAGAGTAATCCAATCCTGCCGCACGTCTTAAGCGTCAACCTCGAAGGCCAGCATGGCACGCTATTGGCCGGCACTATCGTCGGTAATATTCTCGCGACATTCATTCGCATCGAACTGGTCTGTTGCGGCATACTGATCGTTTCGTTGGCGGGGCAGGCTTTTGTGATCGACCTGCACGATCCGGCGGTCATGGTACCGCTTATATTGCGCGGGGCGCTGTTGATCGCGGCCGGGCTGGTGGTGTTTTATGACTGGCGATTCGTCTGGCCGCGCATGTGGCGATTTCGGCAGGAGTTTCTCGATCACGCCGACGAACCTGAGCTGGCCAACCCGGCCAAGGATCAATTCGACCGCTACCAGAAGGAAAGCGTGACGCTCCTGGAAATCCTGCTGTTTTTGCTGCTGGGGATGGTGCTGTTCAGCGGCGGGGCCAGCGTGATTCCGGCGAGCCATCCAATCGTGCCGCAGCAGACGCAACAGCACCAAGGGGGCGTCGCGATGAGCGGCCCCGTGGAGCGCGGCGATGTCCGGCAATAAGCAATCCGCCACCAAGATTCTCTCGATTCTCAAGCGCGCCTATCCAAAGGCCAAATGCAGCCTGGATTACGGCACCCCTCTGCAGCTTCTGGTGGCGACAATTCTCTCGGCACAATGCACCGATGAACGGGTGAACAAGGTCACGCCAGGCCTGTTCGCCAAGTACAATTCGGCCGCCGATTTTGCCGCAGCGCCTGAGGGGGAACTCGAGCGCGACATCCAATCGACGGGATTCTTTCGCAATAAAGCCAAGAACCTGCGCGCGATGGCCGCGGCACTGAATGAGCGACACGGCGGCGAAGTCCCGCGCACGATGGACGAGCTGACGGCTTTGGCCGGCGTGGGGCGCAAGACGGCCAACGTCGTGCTGGGCAATGCCTATGGCATCAATGTCGGCGTGGTGGTGGACACCCACGTCGCGCGGCTCAGCGAACGGCTTGGATTGACGAAGCATACCGACCCCGTGAAGATCGAACGCGATTTGATGAAGATTGTGCCGCAAGAGGATTGGACGCTCTGGCCGCATTTGCTGATCGCGCACGGGCGGTCAGTCTGCATGGCGCGCAAACCGTCGTGCGGATTCTGCCCGCTGGCGCAGATGTGCCCGTCGGCGAAGAAGTTTCTGGCAAGCGGCGAAAAGAAGGGCGGCGGCATCAAGGGCGTTAGGGCAAGTGCATGAGATTGTCGCGTGACGAGTTTCAAAGACTGGCAATGGAGCAGTTGGATACGCTGCATCGCGTGGCGCGCCGACTGACGGGGGATGCCGGGAGCGCGGAGGATTTGGTCCAGGAAACGTTCGTGCGGGCATTGCGGGCGTCGGGAAGCTTTGATTTGCAGCAATTTGGGATTCGGCCCTGGCTGGTGCGGATCATGCACAATCTGCATTCCAGCCGCGCCGGCCGCGAGAGCCGCGCTCCGCGGGCAATGGACACCGAGCGCCTTGACGCCTCGTCGGGCAAGAATGACGGAACGCTGCCGCCCATCAATCCGGCGAGTTTTGACGCCATGGATGAAAAGCTGGTTGGGGCGCTGGAGTCGTTGCCCAGCGAATACCAGAGCGTGTTGCTCCTCTGGGCGGTGGAGGAGTTCAGTTACAAGGAAATAGCCGAGGCGATGGATATCCCCATTGGGACGGTGATGAGCCGCTTGCACCGGTCGCGGCAGAAGTTATCGGACCTTTTGGGCGGCGCCGCGCCGGATGGAGAGCGAACCTAACGCGAACTTGGCACTTGATTTGGCCAAAGGGCCGGGCGTGGAATAGTTCAGCGGATTCAATGGTTTACGATGAGATGGAGGCCTGTGTTGCCGGAAGAATTTAATGATCCTGGGCTGAAAGACGCCGTAAAGCGCGTCTGGGGTGGGCAGACAGCGCCGGCGCAACTTCGCGAGGCGATTTCTGACGCGCTGGCGCGGCCGGCCCCAAGCTTATCGATCCGACGGATATCGCCTGGCTGGCTCGCCATGGCGGCGGCGGTTTTGATGGTCGTGGGTGTGGCCGCGTTTGTTTATCAGCGAGCCACCGCGATGGCGGCGTTTCCGCTGGCGATCGCCGAGCCGATGACGCTGACGCACGATCGCTGCTGCAAAAAAAATGACCATCACTTTGTGCCTAAGCAGTTTGCCGGGGAGATGGCTTTGACTGGTCAATGGCTTTCGGGTCGCGCGCGTGTGCCGGTGCTGGCGGTTGATCTGGGAGACGGATGGAATTACTGCGGGGCCGGGCCTTGCTCGGTGGGCGGAAAGTCGAGCGGGCACTTGCTGTTTAAGCGGGGCAGTCAGGAATTGTCCATCTTTTCCATGCCTGCGTCTGATTTCCAACTAGGCGGCGACGATCAGCGCTTCGCCGGCGATTTGAACGGGCATATGATGGCCGGGTTCACGCGCGGGGGCGGATTGTACTGCGTAATCGGTCGCGATCCGGAGGGGAAACTGAGCGATAATGATGTTCGGGCGCTCTGCCGGTCGCTCATGGATCGCTTTCCGACAGATGTCTATTCCGCTACTCTCAACTCGCTGTTCAAGCCGCCGCCCGCGCTGGCAATGCTGCTCGACGACGGAGAGTAACGTCGGCGGCGTTCGCATTGAGACGCAAACCCTGCAATTGTATTTGGTTACAGAAGAGCCGCCGGGTCATAGCTGCACCGATCGGCTCTCGCTTTAGTCTCAGGTCATTCACCTATTGAACTTCTATCCAAACCGCTAGAATGGACGCACGCCGATGGTTGCGGCGTGGCGGAGATTCAACCAGGCATTTTAACTTAAGTCTCTCAGCGGCGATCCAGGAGATTTTCTGGACGCCGTGGCTTCATACGGCAACTGAGCAAACCCGACGGAAAACCTCCGTCGAGGGATAAGTGCGGGACGGTTTGCTCGTGGTGCAGCGAGTTGCGAGGGTCTTTCGGGGCTGAAGGCAGACGAGGCAATGAACCGTGCGCATAAGACGTTTCTTTTGACCGTTGCGTCTTTGTTCGTATTCCTTTCGCTTTTGACGGCTTCTGCGCGAGCGCAGACGCCCGCTGGTTCGACCATCACCACTGGTCCCGGCGACGGACCGGTGCGAATTGGGCGCGTGGAGGACCTGAATTCGGGCGACACCGCCTGGATGCTGGTCAGCGCCGCCCTGGTTCTGATGATGACCGGGCCGGGGCTGGCGCTCTTCTATGGCGGCCTGGTCCAGCGCAAGAATGTCCTGTCCACCATGATGCACTGCTTCGTCCTGATGGCGCTGGTCAGCGTGGTCTGGGCGATAGTGGGATATAGCCTCGCCTTTGACGTCGGCACACCTTGGATCGGGGGCTTTCGATTCGCCTTTTTACGTGAAGTCGGCAACGCCCCCTGCGAATATGCCCGCACCATTCCGCACAGCACCTGGATGGTCTACCAGATGATGTTCGCCGTGATCACGCCGGCTTTGATCTGCGGCGCCTACGCCGAACGCATGAAATTCAGCAGCATGTTGATCTTTTCTCTCGTCTGGCTGCTGGCGGTCTATTGCCCGATGGCCCACATGGTCTGGGGCAAGGGCGGCATGTTCAATGCATGGATGGGCGGAACGATTCCCACCATGGATTTTGCCGGCGGGACCGTGGTGCACATCAGCTCGGGCGTCTCAGCCCTGGTTTGTGCCCTGATGCTGGGCCGCCGTCGCGGATACGGCAGAACGCCGATGCCGCCGCACAGCGTGGTGCTTTCTGTCATCGGCGCCGCGATGCTCTGGGTCGGTTGGTTTGGCTTTAATGCCGGCAGCGCCCTCAGCGCCGGCGGACTGGCCAGCACGGCATTCGTCAACACCCACCTGGCCGCTTCGGCCGGTGCGCTGGCCTGGGCCGGAGTCGAGTGGATTAAAAACGGCAAGCCGACTGTCCTGGGCGCGATTTCCGGCGCCGTCGCGGGGTTGGTGGCCATCACCCCCGCTTCTGGCTACACCCTGCCGATGTATGCCCTCCTCATCGGCGTGGCCGCCGGACTGTTCTGCTTCTTTTCCGCGACCGAGATCAAGCACCTCTTCGGCTACGACGACACCCTCGACGCTTTCGGCGTCCACGGCGCCGGCGGAACCCTGGGCGCGATCCTCACCGGCGTGTTCGCCGTGTGCGCCGTCAATTGCCCCCCCGGGCTGGATATCGCCGGCAAACTTGGCCTCGTCGAAGGCAATTGGCATCCAGTCGTGAATCAGCTCCGAGCGGTCGCCCTGACGTGGCTCCTCTCGGCCGCCGTCTCCGCGGCGATCCTCGGCCTCCTCAAAGTAACCTTCGGCCTGCGCGTGCCCGAAGCCGACGAATTCGAGGGCCTGGACCTGAGCCAGCACGGCGAGGCGGGGTACAATATGGAGGATGCTCTGACGACGGCGATTGAGGAGGAGGGCGTGGGGCGGAGGTGAGGGCGGGGCGACGAGAATGTAGGCCTTGCCATGTCAAACAAGCGGACAGCGGTCACCCGTTTCAAAAACCGGCGGACGCTGACAAACGACTTCGAAAGACTTTCTCGCACGCGCAGCTTACTTCCAGCCCATGACGGCGGTTACAACGGGGAAAACTTGGACGGCACCAACAATCGTAATGAGTGAACCCAGCAGATAATGGAAGGCCAAGGTACTGCTCTTTCCCTTCGCCAAGCGGGTTGTGTGAATCATTCTGGCGCAAAAAATGTAGAATATCCCGCACACCAACGGGATGCCACCGTTCACGAGCGCTGCGATTTGCGGAGCCGTCAGAGCCATGGCGAATTAATCGTATTCTTGCAATATAAAAGTGCAAATTCCTCGGCCTGCGGGAATCAGCGTGTAGGGTGGGCATCGCCCACCTTCGCGGTGTAGGTGGGCGGTGCCCACCCTACATACTTGACCGATGTGAGTGGCCGAGCGGCGAAACCTTCCTTGAGCCTCGGCATGCACTACGGTTCCCGTCAAATGGCGAGGCGGCCCTTTTCGTCACTGACCTGATTCTATCCAGACAGCTTGCCTGAGCTTGGGGGCGTTCGCTCCGGCCCCCTTCTTACGATCTCGGGGCGCTGAAAAGAAACCGCACCATTCCACTCGACCAGCGTCTTTCCGCACGCCGGGCAATCCAAGGAGTCTTTATCCCGCATTATGTAGGTCACTTTGACGACCTCAATCAAACTGCCGCAATACTCGCACGCTATTCGCATAAGGCCCCCGGGTAGTTGGTCGGGCGGCTTAACCGATACGCCGCAGGGAATCGACAACAACCAGATCAATCTCGACAAAGAATCGCGGGCCCAACGGACGACATGAAGCGGGCCGGTTCGAGCCGTCTACCCGAAATGGTTGCATAACGGGAACCTCAGCTCCCGATCACGTCGTCCCACCCACTGGGTGGTGTCGGAATCTTCCCGATCTTTAGCCTTAATCCCAGGACTCGGTTGAAAACCTCCGCACAAGCGATATGGATTTCCATAAGGACCTGCACTGGAAGTCCCGCTGAAACAAGAGCCTCTCGCCGAAAATTCGGGTCAGGCACGTTGTCGAGGATGTATCGCACAACGCCGGTACTTAGAATGCTTGACCACCTGGCGGAATTTGCTTGCTCGCTGTCGCATTTGTCGAAATGCTGAAATGAGCTGGCGAACCAATTCACGCCGTCGTTGGCGCGTGCCCGGTCTCCGTCAGCTATTCGCAGGCAGAATTCCCTGATCCGATAGTCCCAAATCTCGACCATGTCTTTCCGAAAGCTGAAAGGGGCTGTGTGGAGTTGGATTGATCGTCGTTCGCACCACATGTAGAAGCAATTCAGTCGAGCGATAGGAACATTACCGCCTAGGACTGCCTTGGCATACTTCGCAAGCGGACACGAAGGCAGTCGACCTGCCACGTCAACGCTCGCGGTGTCCACGGCTCGGGCGAGCATCTCTCCGGTGATTTTCGTTTGTCCGCCGAGCAATTGACTCGGTGCTCCTTTGCAATACCTACTGATTCGCGACGGCGATGCCACCTTTGAAGTCCAGCGTCGTGCCGCGCATCAATATGTGGTCGGGCCAAAGAATGTACTCCGGCCACTCAGTGCGCAATTCTTCCACGCTGGGCACGAAGGATGATAAAGCACAGTTAAGGCCTGCTGATAAAAAGGCCGCGATGATTTCCGCCGTCTCCTTTATGCCATGAATAGCGGGAATGGTAACGCAAATCGCATCACCGTCCGCAGGAAGCATGATGTGAATGATGTCCTTATGCAAGGATTTGGTAGCCACATAGAAATCCTTGATGTTTATCTTCTTATCAAAGGCGGGCTGGATCACAAGGCAATAGATTACGCCCTCAAGCGAATTTGGTTGGTAAATCATGTGCGTCAACAGTTCGAGGCGAGCGTGAAGGCGCGGCTGCATCCTATGCGGAGGCGGGGCGTAAAGCCATCCGTTGTCGGGTCGGTGTAGTTCGATGCCATAACCGATGGTTGGCCACACTTGCTCAAGATGAGTCGCAACCGGATCAGCTTCTCCGGCTTTTCCTGCCATATACCGACTGCAAAAGCGTCTTATCCCGGATTCCATGTCATGTAAGAACAATTCTAAGCGCGCCTCGTCTTGCGCGTGGGGTTCGCGGAAGTGTGCAACGCGATTGCGAATGGTTTTGACCTCTTCTATGCGAACGAAAGTATTTTTTTCGGGTGGGAAATATGGCTCGAAGATCGGCCAAAGGTTGGGGTCTGAGATTACTGCCCATAATTCACCAAAGGTTAGGTACGATACCGCCGCTTGGTGAGGCGTAGCCATGTGGTGCAGGCGCTTATCTTTAGGCTGAGAATTCGGCGGCCAGTTGTTCACGTGGGACTTGATGGGCTGCTCCCAATCGGGCCTTGCGGCGCGAAGCTCGACATAGGCAAATAGGCGGAGCCATGTCTCAAGTTGCCACGCCATATGGAAAATGCGCATCGCCGAACGGGGAACGGGGTCATCCAAAGAGGTGTTTCTGTTGTCTATCGCCACATTAAGCCTTTGCCCACATCTTTGATCCCCACGGGCCGCTCGTCAATACGAAGAAGTTCAAAGATGGCATGTTCGTTGTCGGGCCAGCCGTTGATCGGAGTCCGCCGCACCAATCGTGCCCGTGGAGCAAAAAACGGGTCGGTCGCAAGCACACCGTTTGTTGAACATTCAACAAATCCGCGAAACTTCCCACGCGCCTCTCGAAGGCCGGTATCATCCCCACAGTGGCCGCCGCAGCCCATTTCTGGCTACGTACGGGTCTTGAATATTCCACGCATGTAGATAGAGGAGCGGCATGATGCATTCCTGCCCCGAGTTCGAGCAAAGGGCCTGCCCTGAGCATCGTCGAAGGGCCTGCCCTGATCTTCCTCGAAAGGAACCCCATGCCCCCCTGAACCGAAAGAAGCTTCTTGTTCGCCGCGCCGCGACCCGCAGAGAAATTTTTTTCTCCCTCGGTTTGGTTTTCTCAGCGTCTCCGTGTCTCGGCGTTCGACCGTTCTTCTCCGTGCCTCCAGTTGAAAGTCCCCAGCCTTTTCGCCGCTTCGTCGCGGCGAAAAGAATCGGGCCGGCGCCCGCATGTGGTGCTTTTAGTCCGCCAGTGAAGCACCCCGCCTTCGTCCAACAGTTGGCAATTCCACCCAAGCCAAAATCGAATTGCCGCGAAGGCGATAGTTTTCACACATACGCCAGGCTCTCATCCACCACCGATCGCGACGAGAGCTTCCTGAGCGTTTTGCGCCGGTTCTGTCACGTTCCTTACCGACCTCCTTCAAACGTCCGCGAGATCTGATCGGCTCGCTGGCCTGCCCTGAGCTTGTCGAAGGGGCACGGGGGTCGGCCATCCGGGGAAGATGGGATTGGAATGTTTGCGACAGGACGAGGACCTTCCGATATGCCTGCATCCGATAAGCGGCCGCAGGCCGGCGACTGCATTGCCGTCTTTCGCCGGTTCGAAGAGAAAGGCAAAATGCCTTTTCACCGCGAAGGCGCGAAGAACGCGAAGCAGATCAAGAAAAATAAATCAGCTTTCTTGATTTGAATTCTTGGCGTTCTTGGCGTCTTGGCGGTGAAAAATGCATTTTCTTTTTCATCGGAAGAGCTCCCGACTACGGTCCGGGGTTCATACCCAAAAGCTCACTCCGGCGATTCGAACCCGCCGGTTGTGACTATTGCCGGGATAAAGACCGCTCCCGTTTCCTCGCCGTCTGCGGCAGCGGAAGTCCCGGCTGAGACAATGCCCAGAATCCCGTTCGGCGAAATCCCCCGAAGACCGCGCAATAGCCGGGTCTACTGCTCTACTGTTCCACCGCTCCCCCTCCTTCACACATTCACCCCTTCACACTTTCACACCCGTCTTTCAACTTTTTCCCTGCCGTGTGTATGAAGGAGAAGCGATTCTCAGAGTTTTCTCATTGTAATACCGGCCCAAGCGGGGCGAAGGAATAGAAACATGCCATTCTTGCTCAATCGGATGTTCGGAAGTGTCGTCCAAAAGGGCGCTATTGCGGCCATCGCGCTGGCGGTGGCGGCCGTTCCACGGGTTACATTGGGGCAGGCGGCCCAGGCAGCGGCGCCGACCCATCCCGCGCCGGTGTGTACGGTGATCGACGCCCAGGGCGTGGCCGGCGTTTATGACGTGCGGGCCTTTGGGGCCGTGGGTGATGGCAAGACCATCGACAGCCCGGCCATCAACAAGGCCATTGAAACCGCGGCGGCGGCTGGCGGCGGAACCGTGCGGTTTCCGGCGGGGATTTATCTCTCCTATTCCATCCGGCTCAAGGACAATATCACCCTGTATCTCGACTCCGGCTCAAAGATTCTCGCCGCCAACAAGAACATCCACGGCGGCGACGGTTATGACCCGGCCGAAGACATCGGCGACAACGCCCGGTATCAGGACTTTGGCCATAGCCACTGGCATAACAGCCTGATCTGGGGGGAGAACCTCCAGAATATCACCATCACCGGCCCGGGGATGATCGACGGGGGCTTGTATGACAATAATGGCGTGAATAATCCGAACCCGGTTCCCACCGGGCGCGGGGGCGGCGGGCTCACCACGCAGCCTTCCGGCGGAACGGCGCTCTCGTCGGCTGACACGCCGACAACCGCGCCGGTCGCCGATGCGGGTGGTGGAGGCGGATTTGGGGGCGGTGGATTCGGCGGCCGGGCGCAGGCGGGAATCATGGGCCTGACCAACGGTCTGGGCCAAGGCGGCGCGGGCCGCGGCGGGAGAGGTCGCGGCGGACGCGGCGCGACAACCCGGCCCGGAGGCGGAGGAGGATTTGCCGGCGGCGGAGGCGGATTTGGGCCCGGTGGTGGCGGAGGAGGCGGCGGGGGCGGCGGTGGATTTGGCCCAGGTGGTGGACGCGGCGGGCGGGGCGGACGCGGCGGTGATCCGTTTGCGAGTGCGCTGGCCGCGCTGCGGGCTCGTGGCGCCGCCGGCGGCGCTGACACGGCAGCGAATGGTGGCGGCGCTGGTGCGGATGGCGCCGGCGCGGGCGGCGCCGAGGCGACGGCTGCGAATGACGCCGCCGGTGGTGGCGGTGGCCCTGGACGGCGGGGTCGAAGCGGGCCGTTCTATACGGACCTTTCGGTGCCTTATCGCGCGACTGACACTCTGGCGGCTGGAGTGGGCAATAAGGCCATTGCCCTGAAGCTGTGCAAGAATGTCACGCTGTCTAATTTTTCCGTGCTGCGCGGCGGGCACTTCTGCCTGCTGGCGACCGGACTGGACAACCTCACCATCGATGGCCTCAAGATCGACACCAATCGCGACGGGTTTGATATCGACGGCTGCCGCAATGTGCGCATCTCCAATTGCGCGCTGAATACTCCCGCTGACGATGGGATCGTATTGAAGAGCACCTGGGCGCTTGGGTACGGGGTGCCGTGCGAGAATACGACCATCACCAATTGCATGGTCTGCGGCGGCTGGGAAACCGGTTCGATGCTCAACGGCACCTACATGGAACGCGCCCCCGGCACGGGGCGCATCAAATTTGGCACGGAATCAAATTCCGGTTTTAAGAACATCGCCATCTCCAACTGCGTTTTTGAGCGCTGCCAGGGATTGGCGCTGGAAACCGTGGACGGGGCCGTCATCGACGACATCAGCATCGACAACATCACCATGCGCGATATCGGCAGCCTGCCGATTTTCATCCGGCTGGGTGATCGGCGGCGTATGCCGGCGGACCAGGCCGCGGTCGGAGAGATTCGCCATGTGAGCATTTCCAATATCGTCGCCGAGAACGCCGCCGCGCCGTATGCGTGCGAAATCGTGGGAATACCCGGCCATGAGATCGAGGACGTGCACATCAGCAACGTGCGCATCATCTGGCCCGGCGGTGCGCCCGCGGGAATTGAGCAGGTCGTGCCGCCGGAACTGGAGTCCAATTATCCCGAGCCCAGCATGTTCGGCGTGATGCCAGCCTACGGGTTCTTTATCCGGCACGTGAAGGGGATTGAGCTGGACAACATCGACATGACTTACACCAAGAAAGACATGCGGCCCCCCTTCTGGCTGCAGGACGTGCAGGACGCCGACTTCTTCAACATCAACGCCCAGCGCGAAGACGGCGTGCCCATGTACATGCTGAATAATGTCGAGCAATTCCGCAGCCGGGACGTGCGCGGGATGGAGGATGTGTTCAAGGATAAG
>JBEKYH010000095.1:0-20301 GCA_049511115.1 Tepidisphaeraceae bacterium
TAAGGTGATGGCCGGAATCGTGCCGCCGAGCATGTCCGGCCAGGCCATCCAGGCGAGCGCGGGAAATTAGCGCTCGAAGCAAACGCGCGGCGACATTTGCGCTCCTGAAAGAACCGGCGGATGGCGGCCTATCGCCATCCGCCGGTTTTGCGTTGGCCTTCCCGTTTTTCTTGCTCTCGGCGGCTATTTTTGCAAATGTTGACCCGCTGCCATGGCCGATGAAAGGGGAAGCGGAAGCGAAGTTTTGCAAGGGGCAGTGATGTATTCGGTCAATCCACTATCAGGCGCTTTGGCGCAAAGCAGCGAGCTGCAGAAGCTGCAGTCCAACGAAAAAGCCCGCCAGGCCCGCCAGGCCCAGGAGCAGAAGAAAAACATCGCCGCCCGCGGCGAGGATGAATTTGAGTCTGAAAATCAGATCGAAAACACCGAGGAATTGACCCCCGTCCACGACGAAAACCGCCAATCCAACCAGCGCCGAAAACAGAATAAGCACCCCGGCGAAGAGGAAGAATCCGCCGCGGACGACCTGCCGGATAGCCTGGATTTAACGGCTTGAAAAATCGATGAAATGATGCAGGAATATTCCCGTCGCCACGGCGACGTTCAGGGAATCCGTCCCATGCCGCATGGGGATGGTGACGCGCCGGTCGCACAACGCGATTTCTTCGCGCGATAATCCCTCAGCTTCCCCTCCCACGAGAATAGCCACGTTCCCGCAGCGGCTCGCCTTTGCCAGCGGCTCTGCGTCGGCGGCCAATACCGTGGCGATAAGCTCGTAACCCCAATCCGCGCGGAGTCGCCGCAAATCAGCGATTAAATCTTCGCACCGAACCATCGGCAGCTTGAAAACCGCCCCCATCGAGATACGCACGCTATGCCGAAAGAATGGATCGCAGCACTCGCGCCCCAGGAGCATGGCCCTCACCCCGAATCCCGCGGCGAGCCGCACCAGCGAGCCGATGTTGTCGAGATTGGTGATCTTGGGGCAGACCAGCAGAGTGGAGGCCGGATCACTCACAGCATGCGCCGGGCCGAGAACTTCCTCCAGCGTTGGATTCACCGGCCGAATCCCGCACGCCAACACGCCGCTGTGAAACTCAAACCCGATGACCTGCTCAATCGTCGCATCGGTGGCGGAAAAGACCGGGACGTCCGGCGGCGTCAGGGGCGCGATGGCCGCGACTTTTCGTTCCGCAACGAGGACAGATTCCGTTTGCAACGTGCTGGCCAACAGGCGGCGCACGACCTGCTCCCCCTCGGCAATGAACCGCCGGCCGTCGCGGGCGAGCTCCTTGTCCTTAAGATTGCGGTAGGGGGCAAGGCGCGGATCAAGCAGTGAATCGACGCTGAGGAGCATGGAGGGCATTCTAAGTCTTTCGGAAAAAAAGTCCGATTTTTGCCCGCCAAGCGCGGAGCGGGCGTATTACAATGCCTCATCATGCGTCGCTGGGTAAAGCGAATGATCCTTGCGTTCGTGCTGGCCGTTTGCGTTTGCGCCTGCGCCTGCGCCGTCGCCGTGGCCCTGGATCAGCGGATGCCGCCCGCCAGCGCCGTCGCCATCGCGGCGGGGGCCGGGGGAATCTTGCTCGCGGTCCTGATCTGCGGCTTGATTCAGTGGCGCCTGATTGGACCGCTTTCGGCTCTCGTGCGCGAAGCGCGGCGCGTCGTGGAGCAAGACTGGCGCGGGCGCGTGCGTGTCGCGGGGTCACCTGAAATTCGCGCGCTGGCCGACGAATTCAGCCGCCTCGCTGCCGAGACGCATCGCCGGCTTTCGGGCCTCGAGCATCAGCAGGCCGATCTGCACGCCCTGGTCGATACGCTGCCCGATCCGATCCTGGCCAGCGATTCTGAAAGCCGTCTGATCCTGATGAACGCCCCCGCCGGCGCGCTGCTGGGCCTGTCCGCGGAGCAGGCGATTGGCCAGAAGGTGGTCAGCGTCGTCGCCGACGAGGCGGTCGTGCAACTCTTTGAGGCCGTTGCGGATTTGCCCAAACCCGCGTCAACTCCCGCCGGCGCAACGGCGCTTCCACCCGCCGCCGCGCCGATCCAGCGCGAAGTCCGCCTCCTGCGCGGCGGCCAGAAGCTCACCTGCCAGGCCGTCGCCGCGCGCACCGCCGATGGCGGGGCGCTGGTCGTCCTGCGCGATGTCAGCACGCTGGCCCGGGCGATTCAGATGAAAACCGATTTCGTCGCCAACGCCAGCCACGAACTTCGCACGCCCATCACCGCGATCAAGATCGCCTTTGAGACCCTGCGCGAAGCTTTCGGCGATGACCCGATTCAGGCCGAAAAATGCATGGGCGTCATTGACGGCCATCTGCGACGGTTGGAAGACATGCTGCGCGATCTGCTCGACCTCTCGCGCGTCGAAGGCCCCGAGCACGAGGCCGCCGTCGCCCAGGTGAAAAGCACCGACCTCTTCAACGCCGTCCGCGGCGCGCTCCTGCCCATGGCCCGGCAAAAACTCGTGGAGATCGACTTTGTCGATCCCGGCGTAGATGAGTTCAAGAGCGACGCCCGCCTGCTGAATCTGATATTGAAAAACCTCGTCGAAAACAGCATCAAATACACGCCCGTTGGCGGAAAAGTGACAGTCACCCTGACCGCGGGCAATGGCACTGGCCAAGCCGGCTCCGATGTTATCCTGAAGATCGCCGACACCGGCATCGGCATCGCCCCCGAGCACATCGACCGCGTCTTCGAGCGTTTCTACCAGGTCGATTCCGCCCGCAGCGGCAGCGCCGGCCGCGGCACCGGCCTTGGCCTGGCCATCGTCAAACACGCCACCGCCGCCCTGCGCGGTACGGTGCAATTGGAGAGCACTGTCGGCGTGGGGACGACAGTGACGTGCATATTTCCGCGGTCGGCGGAGGGGGACTCAAGCGAGATTGGGCCAGACGCACAAGAGCAGTCTGAAGGAGAAGAGGTGCAATGAAACAAGCCCAGGTGAACTGCCCCGCCGGCCACACCCTCCGCGTCCTCAGCGGCATGTGGAAAGCCCCCATTGTCTGGCATCTCCAATCCGGCCCGCGCCGCTTCGGCGAACTCCGCCAGGACGTCGGCAAAGTAACCCAGAAAGTCCTCGCCCAGCAATTGCGCGAGCTGGTCAAAGACGGCATCATCCAGCGCAAGGTCTATCCAACCACGCCGCTGAAAGTGGAATACTCGCTCACCAACCTGGGCCGAACCCTGCGGCCGGTCGTGGCAATCTTGTGCGCCTGGGGGGCGGCACATGGAAAAGATAAGTCAGGACTGAGGACTGAGGACTGAGAGGCTGGAGGAGGAGAGGGGGAGAAGCGGAGAAGGGGAGAATCGCACGGGGTGCGTGGTCCGAGTGGCAAATCCGGGGTAAAATCCCACGCGTGAGCGACGTTTTGCAAACTGGTTCTACGCCGCCGGATGCGCCGCAGGGGCCGATCTTTCGGCGCTTGTTCGCGATGCTGCGGCCCCAGCGGGCGTGGATCGTCCTGGCGGTCGTACTATTGATCGCGTCCATACCCTGCGAACTGTTTCCCGCCTTTATCTGGCAATATGTCACCGACGACTTGATCCTAAAAGGGATCAGCCCGCCCACGGGATTGAACCCGCTCATATCGTTCGGCGGGCGCGTTGCGGGAATATTTCATCTCCTGCTCTCCTCGATCGGCTGGCTGATCGCCATCTATGTCGCCGGCGAATTGCTGGGAACGGTCAGCACCTTCATCCTGCAGAAGGCCGCGCAAAAATTCGTTTATCTTCTGCGAAATAAGGTCTACGCCCGCTTGCAGGGGCAGAGCCTGGGATACTTGCAGCTTCAACGCACCGGCGACCTGATGAGCCGGGCCATGGGGGACGTGGACGAAATCCAATCGCTCGTCGTCAATTCCATCGACCAGGTGATCGGCGACGGACTGCTCTGGCTCGCGGTGGTCGGAGTGGTCTTGTGGCAGAATTGGCTGGTCGCGGGCGCGTCGCTGATTCCCCTGGTGATCGTTTTCCTGATGCTGCTGGTCTTCAACAAGCGGGTCAAGCCGATCTATGCCGCCGCGCGGCAGCGGGCCGGCGATGTCAGCAACCGCCTTCAGGAGAATCTCTCCGGCGTAACCGTCATCAAGATTTTCAGCCGCGAAAAAGAGGAGGCCGCCCGCTTTGAACGCGCGACCTGGGAGTATTACGTGCAGCAGGTCAAAGCCATCGTCGCCCGCAATCTTTACTTCCCCCTGGCCCGCGCCGTCGGGTTCTTTTCCAACGTCTTCATGGTTGCCGTCGGCGGATTCCTCCTGCTCAGAAATCGAAGCGGGCAGGTGCAATTTGCGGTTCCGCATTTGCTGCGCTGGTTAGTGCACGGCAACGCCGCCGTGTTGCTGCCGGGGTTTACCGTCGGCACCTTCCTCATGTTCCGCGCCTATTGGTGGCGCCTGCTCGGGCCGATCCAAACCCTCGCCCGCGTCAACGACATGGTCCAGCGCGGCGGTGCTGCGGCCAAGCGCGTATTTGAAGTGCTCGACGCCCCCGAGGAATTGCCCGATGCCCCAGATGCCGTCGCCGTGAGCGATATCGCCGGCCACATGGGCCTGGAGAATGTGACCTTCCGCTATCCCGGAGAGGCCGGCACAAAACTGCCCGTGGTGCTGGATTCGGTGGACCTGCGCATTGAGCCGGGCCAGACCGTCGCGCTTTGCGGCCCCAGCGGCTCCGGCAAAAGCACGGTGCTCAATTTGCTCCTGCGGTTTTATGATCCATCGGACGGCCGCGTGGTCCTGGACGGGCGCGACTTGCGCTCCATCCGCCGCGACAGTTTCCGCGGCCATTTCGCCCTGGTGCAGCAGGAGACGTTCCTCTTCAATGACAGCGTTCTGGACAATATCCGCTACGGCCACGGCGAAGCGACCATGGAGCAGGTCATCGCCGCCGCCAAAGCGGCCAACGCGCATGGCTTCATCTCGCAACTCCCGCGCGGCTACGACACCAAGGTCGGCGAGCGCGGCGTCCGCCTCAGCGGCGGCCAAAAGCAGCGCATCAGCATCGCCCGCGCATTTCTGGCCGATCCCAAGGTGCTTCTCCTCGACGAGCCGACCAGCAGCGTCGAACCCGACAGCGAAGCCGCCATCATCGCCGCCCTCGACCGCCTCATGGCCGGCCGCACGACCGTGCTCACCAGCCACCGCCCCAGCCTCATCAACCAGGCCGGCCTCGTCTACGTCATCGAAGGCGGCAAAGTCAGCGAATCCGGCTCCCCCTCCGAACTCATCCGCCAGGGCGGCTGGTTCGCGCGGTTTATTCGCACCGCGGAAGACGCGATGGGCGAGCCGGATCAGTTTGTGGCGTCGGATGAAAAATAAAATACGGAATGAACGCCGAGACACAGAGACGCCGAGCAGAGAATGCGGAAAATCGAATTCCGGACGATATTTGCGTTTAGTTCTTTGAATTTAGTCTTCTCGGCGTCTCTGAGTCTCGGCGTTCATTTCCGCATTTGAGTTACATCATCACCATAGCCCCGTCGCCATACGATGCACTGTTTGTGCACCACATCAATCCAGAACGATTCAGGTCGATGGGTTTTCCACGCGCCCCATGAACAGGATCGCGCCCGAGGTTTTCTGGCGGATCAGGAAGACAAAGGGATGATCGGCGCGGAATGTCATCGGCGGGGGTGAGACTTGGCGTATGACGACGACGGGATGCACGACCACGACCGCGGTTGCCCCGGCTGCTTCGGTGCCTTCTTCGTTCACGTCCACAAAGGCTTTGTGAATCACCCAGCCAATCTGGAGCGACGTCGCAGGTGTCATTCCCGAAAAATCTGCCTCTCCCGAGAACGCCTCGTTCATCCCCATCGATATCAGCTCGTTAGACAACTCAAACTGGCTCTCCATCTTGAACGCGGGCACGTACGCCTGCACTTGATATTCCCGCAATTGGCCGAGCCATTGGTTCAGATTCTCCGCGGTTAGCTTTCCTTCCAGGGCCGGCAACCCATCCGCCCGCCGGGGAAGTAGGATTACCATGGATAGCGAACCGCCCGTGTACGGCAGCTCAATCGCCTGGAAGTCGTCGTTCTCCATGGCGGCGCACTCAATCTCCTGATGCATCAGTGGAGCCTGAACGTCCTTTTGCCCCTCCAGGTGAAACGGTTGGCTTTGTGTATCCTCTTTTTTGAATTCCGTCTCCCATTTGCCTTTGAAGTAGATGGCATTGACCAGCACCAGGCGGGCAACTTCGTGAGCGTTGTTCAAAGCTGCGGGGCTGACCAGATTCTTGATCTTGCCGTTTGTCTTTTGCTCAACCCATTGGTTGATGTCGGCGCTGGCCTCCTTTGCGCCGGAATCGAAATCGGCCTGGTGCAATTCGGCTTGATAGTCATTATGCAGCAAGCGAATGTACGCCGGGTTAAATGCAAAGCCGCTCTGCCCCCACAAAGCATTTGCGACGGACAGCTCATAGACCGCTTTCCCATCCACCTTCCCGCCGGAATTCAGATCATCCGCCACCGCCCCAAATGCGGCGTGCAAGCGATCGTCCGGCACCGAGAAATGCAGCACCTGCGCCATCTGCGCCGCGGTCTGGCCGCGCGCTCCCGCATAAGTCATCGCCAGCGCGGAGCTAATGCTATACGGCGAGAAGAAGAGGTTCCCCGGTTCATGCGCGAGTCGACTATATAGATCGGTGGCAAATGCGTTGGAGCCTTTGGCGATGCTCTCGATGTCCTGCCGAGGTTCCGCACTGCAAAGGCTCGCCGCTAATAAGACGGCGAGAAAACAACCCCATAATCGAGCGCGCCGCATCGTTGGGCCTCCTGCTATATACTAGACACCAGGCGAATCACGGCGGCGCGCGATAATACCAGATTATCCACGACGTCGCGCAAGAAACCTCGCGAGGCGGATGTGGCTAGACTGGCAGACGGGGAATGGCCGCACTTGCTCCTCGTCGCAATTTTGCCCCAGATTTGACCTTTCACCCCTTGGGTGATACTATTCAATGATGGAGGTGCGTTTCGAGGACCGAAAGCTCGCGCGTTTGGAAATCGATGCGGCCTTTACGGCTGGCTTCGACGCAAGCCTCGTTAAGTCTTTTCGGAACCGAATGAATTTCATCCGCCAAGCGGTCGATGAGCGGGCTCTTTACGCGATGAAATCGTGGCATTTCGAGAAACTATCGGGCAAGCGGGCCGGCCAGCATTCGATCCGACTCAACGACCAGTTCCGGCTTGTTGTCCGCCTTGAGCGCGCCGCGGTGAAGACTGTCGTGATCCTCGAACTGGTCGATTATCACTGAGATAATCTCTTAGGAGCCGCCATGAACAACACCAAACCCTTTCGCCCCGCCGAAGCGTTTCACCCCGGCGTATACATCCGTGAGGAGCTGGAAGCCCGCGGTTGGTCGCAGAGCGACTTCGCCCGGATAATCGACCGGCCTCTTCAAGCCGTAAATGAAATCATCAACGGCCGCAAGCGTGTCACGGCCGAGACTGCTCTGGCAATCGGCGCCGCCTTCGGCACCGGACCCGAAGTCTGGGTCAATCTCCAATCCGCCTACGACCTGCAAATAGCCGGCGATCCCGATCCGGCCATCGCCGAGCGCGCCCGCCGTTTTGCCAAATCGGCATAACCTGTGCCTACTGCGGAGAATTTCCCAGCACCTCATCCCCCCTTTACACTTTTACACGCCCGCCGCATCTAAACTCCGGGCGCTATCGCTATAACCTATTCAAGTACAATGGTTTGCCGAAATAAAATATTATAACGCCCACTAACTAAATTCGCGCAAAGTGTAAACTTTGTAAACCCCCCCGCCCCCCCGCCCGTCAAATCACCGCCCCTCAAACCATCACCACATGCCCCGCGACAACGCGATGCATCGCTCCCGGAGCGTCGCGCACCAAGAGCCGCGCCTGCGGATCAATTCCCTCCACCTTCCCCGTCAAGACAGGCGAAGCCGCATCCGCGACGATCCGCACGCGCCGGCCCAGCAGGGCGTGATGGTCGTGATATTCGGCCAGAAAAACCCCAAACGCCTGCCGCCGCCGGTCTTTCATCCGCCGGTGCAGATGCGCGGCCAGGACGATCAGCGCATTCGTCTGGTCGATCGGTTTTCCTGCGATGTTCGATAGGCTCGTGATCGTCTCCGCCAGCGATCCGGGCGCGGCGGCTGGATCGACATTCACATTCAACCCGATCCCGATCAGATCAAGCTTATTCACACGCTCGCACAACAGCCCCGCCAGTTTGCGCCGCCCAACCAGCACATCATTGGGCCACTTCAATTGAATGTCCTGCCGCCCCGTTAATTCCGCCGCCGCCGCGCGCGCCGCCAGGCCGGCAATCAGCGGCAATTCCCCCGCCGGCAGATTCTCCTCGACGGCCAGCGCGAAAGTGACCGTCATAACGCCGCCGGTGGACCACCAGGAATTTCCCCCGCGCCCGCGGCCGGCGGTCTGCCGCCCGGTCAGCACAATCGCCGGCGCGAAGAATCGCCCGCGTTTTCGCAGGAGGGCCGCGTGGTCATTGGTGCTGCGCAATCGCGGAAACCAATGCAGATGAAAGGGAGAAATTCCCTGCCGCAGCCGGGCCAGATCGTAGGAGGAACCGTTCAGTTGGGAGCCTTACCCTTCCAGGACAACCAGCAAATCGCCCGCCGCGACGAGCGTGCCGGTCTTGACGAGCACATCGCCGATCTTAGCGTCGCGCGGGCTGTAGACGGCCGTCTCCATCTTCATCGCCTCGATGGAAAGCAGTCGCGCCCCGCTCAGCACGGACTCGCCCTTGTTGACCGAAACCGACGACACTTTCCCCGGCATCGGCGCGGCGATGTGCTTGGGATTGTCTGCATCCGCCTTGGGCGCGCGATGCGCCGTGACTTCCAGGCTCTTATCCGGCACGCTCACCTCGCGCGGCTGGCCGTTCAGTTCAAAAAACAATGTTCGCGTCCCATCCTCGCGCGGCTCGCCCATGGTCAGGTATTTGAGGATCAGCGTCTTGCCCGGCTCGATTTCGACATTGATCTCCTCGCCGCTTTGCAGGCCGTAGAAAAACGCGCTGGTGGGTAGGAACGACGTATTATCGTGCGCCATCAGGTGCTTCTGATAATCCATGAACACCTGCGGATAGAGAATGTACGACAGCACATCCGTATCGCGCGGCTCGCGCTTGATCTTGCCTGCCAGTTCCTTCTTCACCGCCGCAAAATCCGCCTTGGGAAGCTTCGCCCCGGCTCGCCCCGTGATCGGCTTGATCCCCGCCGAATCCAGCACGATCTTTTGCAATACCTTCGGCCACCCATCCGGCGGGAATCCAATCGCCCCCTGCATCAACTCAACCACGCTCTTGGGGAAATTCAGCTTTCGCGTCGGATCGAGCACGTCCTGCGCCGTCAGGCCGTTGGTCACCATAAACAGCGCCATATCGCCGACGACCTTGCTCGACGGCGTCACCTTCACGATATCGCCAAACAGATGGTTCACCGTCGCATACATATCCGCGATGTCGTGCCACCGGTCTTCCAGGTGCAATCCCTTGGCCTGCTGGCGCAGATTCGTGAACTGCCCGCCCGGCATTTCGTGATGGTAAACCTCCGCTGTTCCCGATTTCACGCCTTCCTCAAACGGGAAATAGTGCTCGCGGATGGCTTCCCAATAATCGCTTAGCCGATCCAGCGCATCCACGTCCAGCAGACTATCCCGCCGCGTGCGCTGCAGCGCCGCCACCAGGCTGTTCAAATTGGGCTGGCTCGTGGTGCCGCTCATGCTCGCCAGCGCGCCATCGACGACATCAACACCAGCCTCCGCCGCCTGAAGCACCGACGCCGAATTGATCCCGCTCGTGTCATGCGTGTGGAAATGGATCGGCACATCCACCTCCTCGCGCAGCGCCTTCACCAGCGCCGCCGCCGCATAAGGCTTGCACAAACCCGCCATGTCCTTGATGGCCAGCATGTGCGCCCCCATCTCCACCAATTCCTTGGCCATCGTCAGGTAATATTTCAGGCTGTATTTCGTGCGCTTGGGATCGAGGATATCGCCCGTATAGCAGATGGCCGCCTCGCAGATGGAACTGGTCTCGTTGCGCACCGCGTCCATCGCCACCTGCATGTTTTTGGTCCAGTTCAGCGAATCAAAAACGCGGAACACATCAATCCCCGCCCCGGCCGATTCTTTGATGAATTCTCGCACGACGTTGTCGGGATAGGTTGTGTATCCCACCGCGTTGGAGCCGCGCAGGAGCATCTGGAAAAGCAGATTGGGAATCTTGGCCCGCATGGCTACCAGGCGGTCCCACGGGTCTTCCTGCAAAAATCGCATGGCCGTGTCGAACGTCGCCCCGCCCCACATTTCCACGCTGAACAAACCCGGCGCAAGATGCGCCACCGCCTCGGCAATCACCAGCATGTCATACGTCCGCACGCGCGTGGCCAATAGCGACTGGTGGGCATCGCGGAAGGTGGTATCCGTGAAGAAAACGCGCTTCTGTTTTCGCAGCCAGTCGCAGAATTCCTTGGGGCCTAACTCCTGCAACTTTTGCTTCGTCCCCGGCGGCGGCGGCGTTCCCTTGGGGTAGGGGGGCACGATCGGATGCGGCAGATGATGCTTGGCCCCCGTGCGCTTTTTCACATCGGGCCGCCCGTTGACGGTGACATCCGCGAGATAGCTCAGCAATTTGCTGGCCCGGTCGCGCTTGGCCCGGAAGCGCAATAGTTCCGGGGCCGAATCGATAAACGTCGTCGTCGCGTCGCCGGCCATGAAGGTCGGGTGCATGATGAGGTTCTCGACAAACGAAATGTTCGTCTTCACCCCGCGCACGCGGAACTCGCGCAGCGTGCGCTCCATGCGGTGGATCGATTCATCCCACGTATTCCCGTACGCGGTCACCTTCACCAGCAGCGAATCAAAGTACGGCGTAATCACCGCGCCAGTGAAAGCCGTCCCCGCATCCAGGCGGATGCCAAAACCGGCTGCCGAGCGATAACTGGTCAGCCTCCCGTAATCGGGAATGAAATGATTGGTCGGGTCTTCCGTGGTGATGCGGCATTGCAGGGCAAACCCGCGAGTGGCGATCTGATCCTGGGGAGGGATATTCACCGGCGGGTCATGCAACTTATTCCCCTGGGAGATCAAAATCTGGCTCTTGACGATATCCAGCCCGGTGACCACTTCCGTCACCGTATGCTCCACCTGCACGCGCGGATTGACCTCGATGAAAAAGTATTCGTGCTTGTCCAGGTCGAGCAGAAATTCCACCGTCCCCGCGTTGCGATAGTTGGCCTGCGAGCACAATCGCACCGCCGCCGCGCAAATCTCCTTGCGCAATTCCAGCGGCAAATTGGGGCTGGGGGCGATCTCGACCACCTTCTGATGCCGCCGCTGCACGGAGCAATCGCGCTCCCACAGATGCACCAGGTTGCCATGATGATCGCCGAGGATTTGCACCTCGATGTGCTTGGCCCGGGGGATATACCGCTCGAGGAAAACTTCCGGCCGGCCGAATGCGGCGCCCGCTTCGCGCTGCGCCTCCTCCAGGCGCGGCATCAGCTCTTCCGCCGTGCGGACGACGCGCATCCCGCGCCCGCCGCCGCCGAAGCTGGCCTTAATCATCAGCGGCAGGCCGATCTCCTTGGCCGCCGCCTTGATCTCCGCGGGGTCGGCCAGCGCATTCTCCGTGCCGGGAATAGTCGGCACATTGCTCAACTTGGCCAGCTTTTTCGCCTCGGTCTTGTCCCCGAACATGCGCAGCAGTTCCGGCGTCGGCCCGACGAAGGTGATGCCGGCGTCGATGCACGCCTGCGACAGGTCGGCGTTCTCCGACAAAAACCCGTACCCCGGATGAATCGCGTCCACCCCATGCTCTTTGGCGACCGCGATGATTCCCGCAATATTGAGGTATCCCTTGACCGGCTCCCCCCCGTCCGGCGGCCCGATCTGGTACGACTCATCCGCTTTGAACCGGTGCAGGGCAAAGCGGTCCTCATAGGTATAGACGGCGACCGTCGTCATCCCCAGCTCGGTGGCGGCCCTGAATACCCGAATGGCGATCTCGCTACGATTGGCGACAAGCAGTTTTTTCATGTATCGATCAGGCGGTTGTTGATCGGCGGTATTGTGGTGGGAAGCGCCGGATTTGCAAGCGGTTGACAAAGGGCAAAACACATGCTCGCCCAACACCTGCGGCGACCCGCCATTTCTCCCCATTTCCCCCGCCCCCGGCCTGCGGCGAGCCACGTCGAGCCGTACACCGGGGGAGGGCTGGGGAGGGGGCTTGGGAGTGAGGCCGCCGATGTCGCAGAACGGGTACCTGGACACTTTTAGACGGAATTGGACAGTTTCTAATCGCTGGACGCCAGTAGCGCCCCCCCGCGGACTATTGGCTGCGTTCGACTTTCGACTTCCTACTCCCGCCACGGCGGAACCGAGACTCGAGTTTTTCGGCCGGAGACCATGTTACAGATGTTACAGTGGTTTAGGTGCTAAGTATGTAACTCCCTAACATTTTATCCGGGATAAGGGATTGCCGATGCGGGAGTTGCGGGAATGAGCAAGATTTATATAAAACATATGGAGAAAAACTTGTAACATGGGCCAGAGTGCCTTGGCGGGGGTGAAAAGGGGGTTTGATGAATGTGCAACAAACAGCATGGATCAACGGCGGGGGCGGGCGATACCGCTGACGTCAGGGGAGGTGGGCCGTGCCCACCCTACTCAGGGAGAGGGTTGGGGTGAGGGTTCTTCGCCTTTTGCCGCAATTGAGCGTCACACCCCACGGAGAGGGAGACGCGGAGAAGCGGAGTTTTTTCATACCCGCTGGTATAGAATACAGGTTATGGCCCGCCGCATCGAAAACGTCCTGTTAATCGTTTCATTAGTGTTGTCGAATTTGGAAACACCCATTCCCTCGTGCGTCAGCTTCCTGGCAACGATAATCAGCGCTGTTCTTTTCGTAAGATTCTGTTACAAGGCCGGTACCGTGTTCATTCTCGCGGAGGGACCCGGCTAGACCAAAAAGAATACGAGCGGTCGCGTGCCGACGATGCGATTCACTGTGCGAGCTTTTTGCCTCGTAGTTGGCCTGGTAACGGCTTGCCATGCCGTTGCTGCGCCACCCACCGCGCCGAGCACGGAGCCAGCTCCGTATATCACCGCATTTGCCGTACATGTTGCGGCGTTGCCAGAGCCGGTCATGAAGTACCGGTTGATGACCCCGCTCTACGAGAAGACGCCGGGCGACGCGGCGCCGATCTATCTGGACGCCATCAAGCGCATTGATCGCATTCCCGACGATCTTGTTTCGGCTGGAACTACCTACGAGGCCATGCCGCTCGCGGAACTCGCCCACTCGGATGTGGATAAATACCTCGCGGCATTTGCCGACGTGTCGAATCAAATCAAAATGGCCACGCCCAGGGAAGAATGCCGCTGGGATCCCAGGATGAATGTGAGCGAGATCAGCCAGACGCGCGGGCTGTTCGAGCCGCTCTTGGTGCAACTTCGCGTGCAAATCGCGCGCGAGCAATATGACCAGGCTGCCGCGACGTGCCGGGACATTTTTGCGCTTGCCCACAGCCTTCGGGGCAGCCTCTTGCAGGCGCTGGAGGGGGAGGGTTACGCCAAAGCGGCGATCGAGCAAATTGAGGAGTTGGAAAAACAGCCTGGGTCGCCAAACTTTTACGGAGCGCTCGCTGATCTGCCAAGGCCGTTCTTTGATTTCCCCGAGTTGCTTCAAAACGAGCAATCCGTCGTATTGTCGATGATCCCCGAGTTCAAACAAGCCGCCGATCACCCGCTCAAGCCGGATCAATGGAACGATGTCCTGCCCCATTTCATGCAACTTAAATTGCTATTCGCCCCATTTCCGCAGGTTGCTTCGGCAGTCATCACCGCTTACGGCGGGCCCTCCAAGTTGGCCACTTTGTTTCCCGAGGCCAGACCGTACGTCATTGCTCACAAACTGCTATCGGCCGACGAAGCGGACAAGGGTCCGTCTAACCATGTGATCGGCGTCTATCTCTTTGCCAAATATCAGGAGTTCTTCGACCAGGCGTACATTGCCGCCCGCTTGCCGTATCCTCAGGCATTTGAGGCATTGGGCCAAGCGCAGAATCGTCTTGGCCCACACCTGCCGGGCGAAACCTTTCCGCGCGGCAATCCCTTCATGCTGACGGATTCCCTTATCTCGCCGCTCTTTGCCCTGGGTTCGCTCGACCGCGACATCGCTCTCCACCAATGCGTCGAGGCGATCCGCGCATACGCAGCCAGCCATGATGGCAAACCACCGCAACGGCTCGAGGACATGACCGATCCGCCTGCGCCGCCGAATCCGTTGACCGGGCAGCCGTTCATTTACACGGCCGACGGACAGGTGGTGGAATTCGATATCCGGCCGCCGGCGGCGCTTGAGAAGGGCAATCGGAGGCTGGTGCGGGTAACGGTGGCGCGGTGAGCGTGTAGGGTGGGCATCGCCCACCTTTTGCGGTGCCGGTGGGCAATGCCCACCCTACGGACTTGTCAAAGAGCCATCCTGAGTCTGCCGACGCAGGCACACATTGGGCCCAAGACGAAGGGTGATATTCTCGTTAACTATGGCAAGTAACGAAAAATCTCAATCTTCTAACCTCTTCTTGGCTTCTTCGCTGCTTAGAGAGGACGCATAATCAGCGAATTTAACAGTGACATAAGCATTCTCATCAACTTCTAATTTCGATTCAATATCCACATGATCAACTTCAGCATAACCATCTCGATAATATTTGAGGCACATTGCCAATAAGTATGCAATATCAACTGGTATCAATTGAATATGCACGGCACCACTGTTGAGATTGCCATGAATCTTTCCCCGGGCCACAGAGATCGCAATTTCTAAATGGATTTTATATCGATCGTCGATCTCGCTAACAACTAAAGCATCGATTAAACCGTCTTTCAGTAGTGCGAGCCCCAAACACCATTCACGAATCGCAGGGATTCCAAGGGATATGTAAAACACAGCTTGTCCTGGATAGCGAGTCAATTCGAACCGCACAGGTAGCTTGATAAATTTTTTCACCGACCCGCTCCTTCCGGCCGAATCCAGGGACAGCCACCGATAAATACAGCAACAACATGACAATCGCCGCGCCTCGTCTGGGTGTGCCGGCGGCGTTTCGGTCGACGGGGCGGGGTGGTGCCGCAGCGCATTCTCACGCGGCCTCCCCGACGGATGCCGCCGCGCGGGCACGGGCATACGGCATCGCCGCGTTTGATGGCCTTTCAACAAATCCGTCGAATGTCCCATGCCGCCTTTCCATGTCGTTACTTTCTCTCAACGACCGCCGCGCGGCAACCCTTCCGCCGCGGCACTTGCCCCCGGAAAGGCGCCCGTTTTGAACCTGCATACGTAATGGGGAAATTCAGGGGTCCGGCGGCGACTGCATGGCCGTCTTGCGCCGGTTCGAAGAGAAAACCAAAGAATTCCTCACCACAGAGGACACAGAGGACACAGAGGTAAGAAAAAAATCTATTTACATCTTCCTCCTTACGAATACGACCCGTCGTCACGCCTCGCCCGCCGCCGAAATCCGCATCGCCTGACCGCGCGGGACTTTTGCCACACGCTGCGTTGCCAGGACAGGACGCTTGCCGTTTCTTCGCCGTCTGCGGCAGTGCGTGAGTTGAGGCTAAGAGGATTCAGAATCTCATTCGGCGAATCGGACCGGGCAATGAGATTGTGGCACTGGTAGTCACGAATATATTTTTTTCTTGCCTAATCCGGCCGGCGTGTTTACAATGGCTACTATTGAGGTCTTAGAGCGCATTCGCCGCGCGGCATCGTGCCGCGCATTGGGTCGGTCCGCGCCGTGCGGGCCACCATTAATCCAGTCTTCTTCACAAAAGGTGAGGTCCCTATGCCGATCAAAACGATTCAAGCTCGCACACAGAATTTCCGCCTCGGCCGTCGCCGGCCGGTGGCGCATTGTCCGCGGCTGAGCCTGGGGGGCTACATGATGAGCAGCCTGCCGCCGCCGCCGGCGACGTGCGATTACACTCAGGCGGCGACCAGCGCGTTAAGTCAGATGTATGGGAACGACAAGCTCGGTGATTGCGTCATCGCGGGCATGGGCCACGTTGTGGGCGTGCTCACCGGCAACGCGGGATTGCCGCCATTTTTGTATACATCGGCGCAGATCATTGCGCTCTACGAAGCCATCGGCGGATATGATCCCGCTGATCCAACCACCGACCAGGGGTGCGACGAGCAGACCGCTCTCAACTATTGGGAGAACACCGGCGCGCCGGCCGGGTCGCATCAGATCGCCGGATGGCTGGCCGTGGACGCGACCAACCGAATCGAATGCCAGACCGCGATGTATCTGTTTGAGAATCTTTTCTTCGGCGTGGAACTGCCTGACGCCTGGATCAATCCCGCGCCTCCCGGCTCGGGTTTTGTCTGGGACACCGCCGGCGACCCCGATCCTGCCAACGGCCACGCCTTTGTGGGCATCGGCTATGACGCCAGGGGAATCACCATCTCCACCTGGGGAATGACCGGCACGCTAACCTACGCCGCGATGGCCGCCTACGCGACGACCGCCGCCGGCGGGGGGCTTTACACAGTGGTGAGCCAGGACGCGCTGAACAATGTCACCAAGAAAGCGCCCAACGGTTTCGACTGGAGCCAGTTGGTGGCTGACTTCGATTCGATGGACGGGGCGGTGAAGCCCGGCACGGCGCGGAGCGGCGTGTCGCGAGTCGGCGGGACGCGAAAGCCTTGAGGGGCGGAGGGGGATGACAAGGTGACAAGGTGAGGGGGTGACAGGGTGAGGGGGTGAGAAGGTGAGAAGACGGGGGAGGGAGGCGCGATGGTTGCGAAATTCATCGCAACAGCCGCTTGAATTCGCGGGCCAGCGCGTATTTCCGGCTCTTCTTTGCCGGGTCGCTGACGACGATGAATCGCCGCGTTACCCAGTCGCTCAAGATGTTTCGCGCGCCCCGCTGTGAGATCGTGAAGAGCTTCTGGACGTCGCGGCTGGTGATCGCCTCGCTGTGGCGGAAAAGTTCCAGGCCCTTACGTTGCCGCGGGTCAAGTTTCCGCAGCGCGGCGGATGCGTCATCCTCGCCCGCATTGGCGGCTGCCTGGGCGCGCTTCTTGACGTTCTCAAAGCTCTCGGCGACGCCCGCGCAGAAGTAATCGACCCACTTGGTAATGTCGCACGTTGCGCGGCCGCCGTAGTAGTTGTGCGATGTGCCGATGCTCAGCGCCTGATAGTAGGAGCGGAGGTCGCGGGCGTAATACTCCTCGAGCGAATACAGCCCCTTCAGGCCGTAGCCGCCCTGGTGGAGGATCAGAGTTGTGAGGAGGCGTGCCGTGCGTCCGTTGCCGTCGTAATAGGGATGAATGGTGGCAAATTGATAATGCGCGACGCCGGCGCGGATCGGGCAGGGGATGCCCTGGTCAGCCGACGTGTTGAGCCATGCCACCATCTGCTTCATGAGGGAGGGAACATCCTTCGCCTCCGGCGGCATGTACACGATTCGATTGCTGCGGCTGTCGCGGATGACGTTTTGGCCATCCCGAAACGGCGTGGGCCTGACCTTGCCGACGCCGCCGGCCATAACCAGCGCGTGCAGCAGTTTGATCTGCTGCTCGGTGACCTCGGTGTGATTGACCGCAAGCTGTTCCACCTTTTCGATGGCCGCGTAGTACCCCATGACTTCCTTTTCATCGCGCTCCCGGCCGGGGAAGTGCTGGCGATTTGCGACGACGCCCAATACCTGCTCCTGCGTGAGACGGTTGCCCTCGATCATGGTCGAGTAATGCGTCGAATAGAGCCGGGCCGTTTCGCGCAGGCTGGCCAGAACGGACGTGGTGATCGGCAGGTGGCTGACGGCTTCCTTCGCCGCTTCGATGCGCATGAGGACGCCGGCGATTCTGGGCGTGATGCTGAAAATCGGATCAGATCGCGACATTAACGGCACTTTCTCGGCAGGATGGACTGCCGTTATTATGCCGTTAAACTGCCGTTAAATCAAATCGAGCGGATGGCGTATCGCGATAATGTCTGAAGCTCAAGATACTTTTGCGGGGCATGTCACAAGGCATGGGCAATGAACTTTAGATCGGAATTCCTTGTTCCTGCAGGAAAGCGATGACGCGCTTTTTATACATGAAGCCTTTGTAATTCACTTCCGGACGACCTGTTGCGGTAAAAGCGAAACCCAATTTGCTGGGCGTGACGATGAATCCGTCGCGGAGCGGAAAGGAGCAGAGCAGGGTTTCAGCGGCCAACTTCTTTTGGGTTGAGGCGTCGAGGGCGGAAATCTCTGGATCTTCGAGGTGCTCTGGTGGTGGTTTCTTCGCTCTCATTGCGCAAATCGCATAGTAAATCAACGCGCCTAGCAGGCCGAAGTGAAGGGCCAATCTCGGGATACGGGGTGATCGAAAAGCGAAGAGAGTGTTTTCGGTGAAAAGAATCTTCCCGCTTCCCTTGTCCCCATTAACTTCTACAACTCCCGCCACGAGTAAGTGCATATTATCTTCTCCGCTGGCGGGAATACTAATGCACGTCATTCGGTCAAGCCAGCAAATTTGAACAGCAAATGTGGCACTTCATTCCAACCGAGTATCGGCCCGCTGCCCAGGGCTACGAACTCGCGCTCACCGTGAATTTCGCCGATTTGGCCTTGGCCAGCGCGCCGTCGCCGGCGACGAATTTGTACGTTCCCGGCGTATCCAGGAGCAGGTCGCTGAACATCGCTTCGCCGCCGCTGGCCGCCACCATGAACGTGCCGCTCAGGACCGCGCCGGCCGGGCCGCGCTGGATGGCGAGGGTCACGTCGGAGTCGTTATTGGTCACGAGATTGCCGAAGGAATCCTCCACGTCCACTTCCACCGGCGGCGTGATGGCCGTGCCGCTGGTGGTCGCGGTCGGTTGCTGCACAAAAGCCAGTTGTGTCGCGGCGACGTGTTTCACCGTGAAGCTTGCCGACGGCTGTGACATGACCGAGCCGTGCGTCGCCTGGAGGGTGTAGCTGCCGGCGGTCGTGAATGAAACGTCGTCGAAAGTGGCCACGCCTTTGTGCGCGACGACGGTTGGTGTGCCGCCGATGGTCGCTCCGCTGGGGCCCGAGGCGATGGCCAGCGTGATCCGCATCCCGCTGACCGGATTGGCAAATTCGTCGGTCACAAAAACCGTGATGGCCGGCGTTATCGCGTGACCGGCTTTCACGTTGCTCGGTGGTTGAATGAAAGCCAGATTAGCCGGCGCGGCGGAAATGACGGCGAATGAAGCGGAGGTTCCGGTCAGACTCCCGTCGGTCGCGGTGAGCGTGTACGGACCGGCGTTGAAAAGAACCAGGCCGCCGAACGTGGCCAGGCCGTTGGAAAACATGGCGGTGAATGTGCCGCCCAGCGACGCGTTGCTCGGCCCGCTGGCGATGGAAAGAGTCACGCCTGAGCTGCTGTCGGGAACCTTGTTTCCAAATGCATCTTTCTCTTTTACAACAAACGGCGCCAAGGTCGCGCCGGCGACGGTCGTGGCCGGCGGCTGCGTGGAGAATCGCAGTTTGCTCGCCGCTGCCGGTGCGACAGTAAACGACGGCGCCGGCGCGGCGGTGAAGGTTCCGTCGCCGGCGATGAGCGTATACGCGCCGGATTTGTCGAGAATAACGTCGGGGAACGTAGCCACGCCGTTAACCGCCGCTTTTGAAAACGTGCCGCTCAACACGCCGCCGGCCGGTCCGGTGCTGATGAACAGCGTTACAACGCTGGTGTTGCCGGTGACAGCGTTGCCGAATTTATCGCTGATCTGAACGGTGATGGCCGGGCTGATGGCCACGCCGGCGGTTACGTTTGTTGGCGGCTGGATGAAGATCAGCTTGTTGATCGCCTTGGGGGTGATGGTGAAGGAAGTGGAATTGTCGGTTCCCGCCGAGACATTGTCGGTGTCATCGCTGGCAGTGAGGGTAAACGTGCCGGCGGTGTCGATGGATAAGTCGTTGAACGTGGCCACGCCGCCGACGGCATTGACCGTGAGCGTGCCCAGCAGGGTCGCGCCGCTCGGGCCGGATTCGATGGCGAGGGTGACGGCGGAGGTGTCGCTGGTTTGCAGGGCATTGCCGGCGGCTTGGATTTCTACGACCACGGGCGCGAGGGTCTTGCCGGCTTTGGCGCCGGCCGGTTCGGTCGTGAAAGCGAGCGTATCAGTAGGGCCGGTGGTGAAACTTCCGGAGATGCCGCTGCCCGAAGCCGAGCCGGCCGCGCCGACCCCGCCGGCCGCGCCGGGAGTTCCGGGGTTGCCATTCACGCCCGGGGCACCGGCCGCGCCATTGGGGCCCGTGGCGCCGGTGGCCCC
>JBEKYH010000096.1:0-12577 GCA_049511115.1 Tepidisphaeraceae bacterium
CTTTCAGATGCTCGAAGAACAGCCCCGCGTAGACAGCCGTCATCCACCCGCAGCAGGCCATGGCGAACAGCCACACCCACTTTGCCTGGGCGGAGTGGAAGAATGACAGCGGCCAAAGCAGCAAGGCAAAAGGCGGAGGGTTGATGTACCGGTAGGTATCGCCGACACCATTCTCCCGCGCCGCTTTGGCATAGAAGGGTGACATGACCGACGCATCTGGAAATCCCGCGTTTAAGTTCGACCCCGGCACGGGGCGCGGATAAAGATCGCTCCACGCCCGCGCGTGGGCCATCACGCCGCCCATGTAGAATTGTCCGAAGTCGATGAAGTCGGTCGCCCTGCCGGCGAAACGAATCGAGGCAAGAGTATTGGCAATGATAACCACCAACGCCGCGGCCCAGAGCAGGAATCGCTGTCGGCTCAGTTTCCGCGGCAATTTTACGCCCTCTAAAGTCACGGCGCCTCCCCGATTTTCTGGCATCGTCATAACTCCATAATCGTCACGTTACCAGCGCCCGCCTGAACGACCGCTCACCCAGCCGAGGGAAAACAGCCAAACCTGATGGCCACGGGTTAAATGGACACGTTATAAAAGCTACGCGCGGCGGGCTAGGACTTGGTACTGAGCCCCCAAAGGCAGGCGGCAGAGATATCGCTCCACCCTCCGCAGGGGCGCCAATATCCGGGGGAAGATAAACAGAAAATCGGTGTGCAGGATTTGGAAGCCCGCCTGCCGAACGATGCGGCGCGTTTCCGGGGCGCTGAGCGTAATCGCGTCGCGATCAAACGGGATGCGGCTCATGACCCAGCGCGTGCCGGGATTCCAGGGATTATTCTCCCAAAGAGCGAAGAACCCGCCGGGCTTTAGGCAATTGAAGATGGCTCGCAACGCGTCAGCGCGCTGCGGCGGAGGGATGTGGTGGAAGGTTCCATTGCAGTAGACAATGTCGGCGTTCACCTCGCCCGGCAGCGCGTCGGGCGTGTAGGCGGTGGCCCAGGGGTATTGCTTATGGGCAATTTCCAATTCAGCGGCTGAAACATCCACGCCGACAATTCGGCCGGCATTGAACGTATCGCGCAGTTGCACAAACGCCGACCCGATCCCACAACCATAATCAAGGATGCAGGGCTTGGCCCCAAGGCAGCCAAGGCGCGACAGCCGATCGTGCAGCCAATTCACGCGGCCCTGGACAAAAAAGTCCTTGTTTTCGCCGGAGAGCGATATGCCGCGCTGCAGCGCAGCGTCGTAATCTCCCGCAAACGCGTCGAATTGCGGGGCGGATGGAGGAGGCGTTGAAGTGGGTTGGTTCGACACGGGTTATCGGCGCCTCATGCCGAGGATGCTGACGAAAAATGAAGAGAGCACGGTCTGGAAACCCAGCGCCGCCAGGGCAAACCCGGGAATAATCACGCGCATGGTGGACGGATAATCCAGGGGCCCCCACCCGCTGGCGGCCCAGCGCCAGGCCATCCATGCGATCAAGCCGACGCCGCCGAGGAAGGAGAGACCGCCGGCTAACAGGCCGCGCTCTAAAGTAGCCAGGCGAAAGAAGCTATCGAAGCGGGGGTCTTCGGGAACCAGGTGCTCGCGGATGGCAAAGACTTTGGCGGCGATGGCGAACCAGATGGCCTGGTAGCCAAGCTGCAGGCCCAGGGTGCAGACGAGCAGGGTGTGCGCGCCGAAAGTGATGCCGTGAAACTTGAGGCCCGGCAACGCAACCGCGCAACCAATGAAGCAGAGCAGGAAGACCAGGGACCCTGGAAACAAAAACAGCCATCGCGGGCTGTACATCAGGAAAAACCGCAGCGTCCGCCATCCGTCGTGGAATGTCTTAAGGTGAGGCGCGTGGGCTTTACGGCCGTCGGGGTACAGGGTGATGGGAGTCTCGGCGATGTCTTCGCCGTAGAGGCTCGACTTGATGATCATTTCCGTGGCGAATTCCATGCCCGTGCAGCGCAGGTCCAGGCGGTTGTAAAGTTCCTTGGTGAAGGCGCGCATGCCACAGTAGACATCATGGATCGGCGCTTTGAACATCACGCGCGACATCATCGAGAACATCGGATTTCCCCAGTGGCGATGCAAAAACGGCATAGCGCCGGGCCGCACGGTTCCGCCGCCGCTGGGCAGGCGGCATCCCTGCACGAGCGAATGCCCCTCGCGCAGCTTGGCGAGGAACTTGGGGATTTCCAAAAAATCGTAGCTGTCGTCGGCATCCGCCATGAGGATAAAGCGGCCGCGCGCGGCGGCGATTCCACCGGCCAGGGCGCTGCCGTAGCCGCGAGCGCGCACGGCCACCACACGCGCGCCGAGCTGCTGCGCGATGTCCTGCGATCCGTCGGTGCTGCCGTTGTCGGCTACGATGACCTCGCCGGCAATTTCCCCCTCCCGAAGGGCGCGCATCGCCTTTTCGACGCAGGCGCCAACGGTGTCCGCCTCGTTCAGGCACGGCATAACCACGGAAAGCTCCACGGGTTCCAATTGGGGCGGCTCAGCAGGCGGCCAAACCTCGTGAACTATAGCGGGGATTGGGTTGGGATTGCTCATGCTGCTTTGGCCATCTTAAACCGGCGAGTGATTACCGCAAAGCGGGGCAAGAGGCTAAAGGGCTACCAGGAATTGCGTGAACGAGTAAAAATTACGGCATGCGTCGAGCGCGCCGAAAGCGAAAACCAGCATAAATACAGCAAACGCCGAGTAAGCAATCCAGGGCCGTTGGCGCTGCGTAAACGCATATCCAGCCGCCGCCACTACACAACCGATCCCCCACTCAAAGAGGTTGTATCGCGTTTTTGGAAACGTGGGCGAAAAGACCCACAGATAAAACGCCGCCGAGCCGAGCAGGAAGTAGACCACCACGCGCCGGTCAGGCGGCCATTTACGGAGCGCGAAGATTCCCAACGGGAAGAAAACCAGCAGCAACGGCCCGATGCGCTCTCCGTACGCCTCGTTGTAGTGCTGGCGCCCGAGTGTCATTTGCACGGGAAGAACAATCGGCGTCACAAGGTAATCCACGAGGCGTGCTCTGCGCCCAACCGCCCCGGGGCTGTTCCAAAGGGGGTCGGCGGGGCTTTGCGCGATCCTATCGTAGCCCCGCGTATCCCAGAGGCGTCCGGATAATTGATAACAATGCGCAGACCAGACGAGCAAGGTCAACACCAGGACGGTTCCCAGGCCGCAGCATCGGGCGATGGCCCGCTTGCGCATTGATCGCCCGGCGTCGCGGCGAAAGCCGGTGTAGATTATGTAGGCGCAGACGCCCGGCGCCGCCAGCGCCAAAAAGGGCTTTGTAGAGACCGCGGCGGCCAGGGCGATCGTAGCGGCGACGACGGCGCGGCCAGAGGGCGGCTTGGGCGAGGCGTTGAAAAGGGCCGCGTAGGCGCACAGCGCAAAGGCCGCTGCGAGGCTGTCATTGCGTGTATCGGGCGCCTTATACAAAAGCACCGGCAGGGATAGCACGCCGAGCACCCCTGCCAGGGGCGGCGCCCCCACTGCCAATGCCAATGACGCGCAGCTTGCGCAGAAAAGAAGAAGAAAAACCACATTGAGAAGATGGGCCGCCGTCGAGGATCCATACATGGCCGGCACGGTACATATCATCTCCGCCAGCGCCGGGCCGTTGGTTAGGAGAGACGGCGAGTTCACCCATCCGTGGCTGTCCGCCCAGAGCAAAGGGGCCGCCCAGTGGTAAACGATTTCGTCGATGTCCTGCGTCGGTTGCGGGCACGCGCCCACCACGGCCGCGAACACCGCGCCGGCGGAGACCCACATGATCGTCCGGCGTATCCGCCCCGGTAAGATCGCGGCGCGATCCTCTGACTCGATCGCAACCAACTCCCAGGGCCGCAACAAGGCGATCAGCCCCAGCATGATCGCGGTGGAGAGGTAGATGACGGCGCGGTCCAGAATCCGCGCTTCTCCAAGAAGGAATATCTCCGCGCCAAATAGCGCCAATCCCTCGCCCAGAAGCAGGGCTGTGAATGTCCAGCCGTCGCGGACGACCCAGCGGGTCGCGCGGAGAAACGCGCCTCCCAGCGCGGTGGCATGAACGAGGACCAGACTGAGGGCGAATATGGCGGTGACAATCCCCTGCAATGGGTTAACCACCCTTCCCGCCAGTCGTGTCGATCGGCTGGGTGGTCCACTCATTCAGCGCCGGCGCGTTGCGCCGTTAGCCATGCAACGGCAAGAAAGGTAATTATATGCACCGCGGGGGCAAGACGCTAAAGAGCTACCAGGAATTGGGTGAACGAGTAAAAATTGCGGCAGGCGTCGAGCGCGCCGATAGCGACGAGCAGCATAAATACCGAGAATGCCGAATAAGCGATCCACGGTCGCTGGCGTTGCGTAAACGCAAAGCCAACCGCCGCCACCACACAACCGATCCCCCATTCAAATATGTGGAAGCGCGTTTTGGGAGACGTGGGTGAAAAGACCCACAGATAAAACGCCGCTGAGCCGATCAGGAAATATAGCGTCACGCGCCGGTCAGCGGGCAACTCACAAAGCGCGAAGATTCCCAACGGGAAGAAAACCAGCAGCAACGGCCCGATGCGTTCTCCGTACGCCTCGTTTCGATGCTGCGACCCGATTGTCATTTCCACCGGAAGAACAATCGGCGTCACAAGGTAATCCACCAGGCGTGCTTTGCGCCCAGCCGCCACGGGGCTGTTCCAAAGGGGATCGGCCGGGCTTTGCGCGATCCTATACCCCCGCGTATCCCAAAAGTGTCCGGATAGTTGATAACAATGGGCAGACCAGACCAGCAAGGTCAACACCAGGACGGTTCCCAGGCCGCTGCATCGCGCGACGGCCGGCTTACGCATTGATCGCTCGGCGCCGCGGCGAAAGCCGGTGTAGAGTATGTAGGCGCAGACGCCGGGCGCCGCCAGCGCCATAAAGGGCTTTGTTGACACTGCGGCGGCCAGGGCGATCGTCGCGGCGACGACGGCGCGGCCTGAAGGCGGCTTGGGCGAAGCGCTGAACAAAGCCGCATATGCGCACAGCGCGAAGGCCACCGCGATGTTGTCATTGCTTGCTACCGGCGCGTAAAACAAAAGCACGGGCAGGGAAAGTACCGCGAGCAGCCCTGCCAGCGGCGGCGCCCCCACGGCCAGCGCCAATGACGCACAACTCGCGCAGAAAAGAAGAAGGAAAACCACATTGAGCAGGTGGGCCGCCGTAGAGGACCCATACATGGCCGGCAGGGTGTAGATCATCTCCGCCAGCGCCGGGCCGTTGGTTATTTGGTACGGCGAGTTCACCCATCCGTGGCTGTCCGCCCAGAGCAAAGGGGCCGCCCAGTGGTAAACGATTTCGTCCCAGTCCTGCGTCGGCCGCGGGCATGCGCCGAGCACGGCCGCGAATACCGCGCCGGCGGAAACCCACATGATCGTCCGGCGTATCCGCCCCGGTGAGATCGCGGCGCGGTCCTCTGATTCGATCGCAACCAACTCCCACGGCCGCGACCAGGCGATCAGCCCCAGCATGATCGCGGTGGAGAGGTAGATGACGGCGCGGTCCAGAATCCGCGCTTCTCCAAGAAGGAATATCTCCGCGCCGAAGAACGCGAATCCCAGTCCCAGAAGCAATGCGGTAAACGTCCATCCGTCGCTTACGACCCAGCGGGTCGCACGGAGAAACACGCCTCCGAGCGCTACCGCGTGAATCACAAGCATGGTGACGATGAAGGTGGTGGTGACAATCCCCTGCAACGGCCCTTTCTCCCTTCCCGCCAGTCGTGTCGATGGGCTGGGTGGTCCACTCATTCCGCGCCGGCGCGTTGCGCCGTTCGCCATGCAACGTCAAGAAAAGTAATTATATGGACCGCGGGGGCAAGACGCTAAAGAGCCGCCAGGAATTGGGTGAACGTGAACGAGTAGAAATAGCGGCAGGCGTCGAGCGCGCCGACAGCGACGAGCAACATAAAGACCGAGAATGCCGAGTAAGCGATCCACGGCCGCTGGCGTTGCGTAAACGCAAAGCCAATCGCCGCCACTACACAACCGATCCCCCAGTCAAATATGTGGAAGCGCGTTTTTGGAGACGTGGGCGAAAAGACCCAGAGAAAAAACGCCGCTGAGCCGATCAGGAAATATAGCGTCACGCGCCGGTCAGAGGGCAACTCACGAAGCGCGAAGATTCCCAGCGGGAAGAAGACCAGGAGCAGCGGCCCGATGCGGAAGCCGAACGCCCCGTCGTCATGCCCGATGGTCATTTGCACCGGAAGAACAATCGGCGTCGTAAGGTAATCCACAAGGCGAGCTTTGCGCCCAGCCGCCACGGGGCTGTTCCAAAGAGGGTCCGACGGGTTTTGCGCGATCGTATAGCCGCGCGTATCCCAAAGGCGTCCGGATAGTTGATAACAGTGGCCCACCCAAATGAGCAAGGTCAAAACCAAGACGGTTGCAAGGCCGGCGCAACGGGCGACGCTGGCGGCGCGCTGGGAGCGGTCCGCCCCGCGCCGATAACCCGTATAGAGTATGTAGACGCAGACGCCGGGCGCCGCCAGCGCCATAAAGGGCTTTGTGGATACCGCGGCGGCGAGGGCGATGGTAGCGGCGAGGACGGCGCGGCCTGAGGGCGGCTTGGGCGAAGCGTTGAACAAAGCCGCGTATGCGCACAGCGCGAAGGCCGCGGCGAGGTTGTCATTGCGTGAAGCCGTCGCGAAAGCCAAAAGCACGGGCACGGACAGCATGGCGAGCAGCCCCGCAAGGGGTGGCGCCCCCACCGCCAATGCCAATGACGCACAACTCGCGCAGAGAAGAAGCAGAAAAACCAAATTCAGCAGATGGGCCGCCGTCGAGGAGCCATAGAGTGCCGGCACCGTGAGAATCATTTCGTTCAGGGCCGGGCCGTTGGTGAGCTGATATGGCGAGTTCACCCATCCGTGGCTGTCCGCCCAGAGCAAAGGGGCCGCCCAGTGGTAAATGATTTCGTCTGTTTCCCCTGTCGGTCGCGCGCATGCGCCGAGCAAAGCCGCGAACACCGCGCCGGCCAACGCCCACAGGATCGCCCGGCGCATCCGTCCCGGTAAGACCGCAGAGCGATCCTCTGATTCGATCGCAACCAACTCCCACGGCCGCGACCAGACGATCAGGCCCAGCATGATCGCGGTGGAGAGGTAGATGACGGCGCGGTCCAGAATCCGCGCTTCTCCAAGAAGGAATATCTCCGCGCCATATAGCGCAAATCCCTCGCCCAGAAGCAGGGCTGTGAATGTCCAGCCGTCGCGGACGACCCAGCGGGTCGCGCGGAGAAACGCGCCTCCCAGCGCTGTGGCATGAACGAGGACCAGACTGAGGGCGAATATGGCGGTGACAATCCCCTGCAATGGGTTAACCACCCTTCCCGCCACTCGCGTCGACCGGCGACAGCATCCGCCGATCAAGCGCCGGGTCATAGCGGCAATACGTTTTCGCCGGCGGCAGCACGCTGCGTGGCGCGGTTGGTTCGACCGTATGTTCCGTACCTGTTGCGGTCATTCGTTCCTCTAAATCCCTTTTGTGCATCAAGCGCGGATGGGGGTTTCAGGCTTCGTCGGGTTACACCCAAGGCGCCGCACCGCTTGCACCTCGTGCATAAAGTCGCCGCGGGGCGCAATATGTCAAGTTCTTAATCGCGGCTTGATCCCAGGATGTTAGGTTGCCTTCGCTTATCGGGCGTTGGGCGGCCGAATTCGCGGCGACTCGGCAGGGCCTATGATCCTTCCGATGATGTATAATGGCAGAGTTCAATTGGTCCGAATGTGCCCCGTTTCGGAGAACGCATGACTTTCGTTGAGGATCCGTACTTTCATCCGGACGCGCAGGCGATCCCGCAGTTAGGCGCAGAGGCGGAGCGCTCTATCCTCCGGCCTTTGCTTTTCGGCATACCCGTCGTTCTCAGCGGGCTTTCCTATGTCGCCGGCGGCGTGCAGGCCCTCACTGATCTCAGCTTTCTCTTCCTGGCTGGATTTTGCCTCTTGTTCCTGGCCAGGGAGCTTTGGGACTTTCCCGAAAAGCAGGGCATGGGCGGACTGCTTATTTTCGGCGGAGTTCTCATCTGGTTTTGCCACGACTACTTTTCCAATTGGTTCGGAGTCGATTTCCTCGATCCCGCTTTTGGGTTCAGCGCCGGCACGATTGCCAAAGCCGCCTTCTACCATTGTTTGTTCATTGAAATCATGGTGGCGGTATACAAATTCCCGGTCTTCCGCTGGGCCGAAAAGCTCATCGTGATTGTGCCCGAGCCGGCCAGCAGTTCGCTGTACGCCGCCGTCTTGTTGGTCATGATGGCATTTACATTCAGCCCCTTCTTCCTTTTCCAAAGTGAACCGTTCTATATGGCGCTGTGGCACACGGCCACGTTCCGGTCAAATCTGGTTCCCTGGACCGTGGGTCGCACGTCCATCGGCCAAGCCATGAACCTGAACTATGACTGGGGCGGATACGTTGCCCAGATTCTCCAGATAGGCCAGATGACCGGTATCCTGGCCGCAGCATATTCCATCATGATCGCCCGGTCGCTGCCTGGCAAAATCATCGGGTGGCCAATCTGGTTGTTCTGGGTTGGCTATTCATTTGCCGGGATGCGCCGCGGCGACTTTGCTTTCATGGGCCTTCCGGTGGCGGCGCTGCTCTATTACAAGTACCAAAGCGCGCTGATCGGCCAGATTCGCCTGAGCCGCTGGAAGGCCTACGCCCTGGGTGGGGTGGTGGCGTTCGCCCTCTTAGTGGGCGTGCAATACGAAGGTTCCGTCCGCGCCAACACAAGCTCGCTGGAGCTGTTCACCGCCCGCGGCGACACGATGTTCTCCGAAGGGTTAAAAGCCTGGGCGATTTTCCCCGACAAGAAAAACTACTATTACGACGATTTTCCCGGCGAAACGATCGTGCGGCCCTTGCCCGACACCCTTTTTTGGCTGATCATCGATCCCATTCCGCGAGCCTTGTGGAATGACAAGCCGCTGGACTCCTTTGGTCCCTGGTACAGCAATCTCATCAGCGGCGAGCACACCGGCGCCAATGGGACAACGGTCTCTTCCGGCGCGGTCGGGACCTGGTATTTTCGTTTTGGCCCGTTCGGCGTGATCGAAGGGGCACTCCTGTACGGCTGGCTCATGGGTGTCGCGGAACGATCGCTCCGCCGCGCGGGAAATCGTCCGCTGGCGGTTATCTTCTCTCTTGCGTTTGTAACCTTCATGTTCCGCGCCTATCGGGACCTTTGGTTTCATAATCTTGACCAGGTTCTCCTGACCGGCGTTTTGCTCTACGTCGTGGTCAAGCTGCTCGGTGCGGCGCCCTCGGGCGAAAATGCCCGGGTGGAAGGCGATGCTTCCAGCGCGGGGATGACGACTGTTGCCGCCTGATAAACGCCACACCCCGCCCTCCGTCCTGATCTGCGCCGGCAACCTGGGCGGGGGCGGAGTCCAATCCCATCTCACGCTTCTTTGCCGACTGCTTCGCCGCCACGGAGCGGGTGTTACATTAGTCGGCTCGGACCGAGGCTGGCCCGCGCAAACGCTATCCGATCTTCGATCCGACGGCGTCAACCTGCGGCTTCCTCCGGCCGCGATTTGCCGCTTTGCAAAACTTCGCAGCGCCTTCGCCGCCGCCGCGGCGCCCCTCTGGGGGCGGGGAGATTTCACCTCGCTCTGCAACATCGGAGAAGGGCGGCTTCAGTTGCTGTTCCGCAAATGGGTGAGCCGGAGAACGGTTTCGATCTATCACGAGATCGTCGACGACCCCAGGCCGGATAATCTGCGTGGCCGATGCGCGCTGGCCGCCGACGCCGTGATCGCCAACTCCGCCGTGGTCCAAGCCCAATTCACATCACAGTG
Source organism: Tepidisphaeraceae bacterium (assembly GCA_049511115.1). Lineage (GTDB taxonomy): Bacteria > Planctomycetota > Phycisphaerae > Tepidisphaerales > Tepidisphaeraceae > JBEKYH01. Next base: position 9,819 of record JBEKYH010000096.1, read on the forward strand.
GCCCCGGATGCCGGTGCGGGTGATACCGTTCCTCACCGCCTCGGCGGTGATGCCCGTGCCAAAGCCACGGCCCCCCATCGGAGACCGGCCGCTGCGCATGACCTACCTGGGACGGATCGTGGGCCACAAACGACCGCACGATCTCGTTCGCCGCTGGCGGCAATTGACGGCCGCGCCGCCGCTGGCCTCGGCACGCCTGGACGTATACGGCTACGACCCGGACGGCCGCTTCATCGCCGAAATGCGCGAAACAATCGCCACCGAAAAGCTGGGCGATCGAATCACGCTGCACGGCGCCTACGAGCCGGCCGCCCTGGACTCCATCCTCGCTCAATCCGACGTTGTCGTGCTTCCCAGTTGGTTTGAAGGCCTGCCCCTGTCCCTGGTGGAGGCCATGCAGCGCGGCGTTCCCATCGTCGCCTGCGCCGCCGGCGGCGTAGCTGAATTCGCCGATGGCAATCCCGATGTCGTCATTACCAGCACGAATCTGGACGATTTCGACGCCGGCCTGGCCACAATGGCCGCCAAACTCCGCGCCGGCCAGATCGACGCGGTGCGCCTGCACCATTGGGCCGAATCCCGCTACGGCTATGAGACCGTCTCCAAGTTATGGCTCGACGCCCTGCTGCGCCCCCGCGAGTTTTGGAACATCCCTTGATTGGAATATCGCCAGTTGATGCCCATGCGCCTTGCGCAGCGGCATCGCCGGCCGCAGTCCCGCCCTGGAAAGCGACGTCAGCAACTCCAGATGCAATGCCCCGTCGGCATCGTGCAATTCCATGAAAAGCGTGCGTACTCTTGTAAAAATTTCCAGGCTCGATCGCACCAGATCGAATTCGCCCCCTTCAATGTCGATCTTCATCAGATCAATTTGCCGCTCGCCGATCGCTTTGGGCAAATCCAGGTATTCGATCTGAAATGGCCGCGCCCCCGGCATGCGCGTCAGCCCGGCCGCGAGAAAACTTCGATCATGCACCCACAACGTCCCCGTCCCCGTTCGCTGGCCCAGCAGATTCCGCTTCACCTCGCATCGGTCGGAAATGCCCGCGTCGGATAAATTCCGCGCCAATGTCCTGCCCAACAGCGGATTGGGCTCGATCAGCAGATACTTCGTCTGCGAATCGCCCTGCCGCGCGCGAATACACTTTTCAACCAGCAGCGTGAAGTGCCCGCAATTGGCCCCGCAATCAACGACGAGAGTCGGCGCCGGCTCAACGAGGTCAAACGCCCGCCAGTAAAATGGATCGCAGAATACGTCGCTGAAGCTATCCGCCTCATGTTTGCTTCGCAGGGACAGACGCTTCTCGTCCCATAATCTGGCTTCGAAGGTGACCCACGGTGCCAGCCGCCGGTAGAGAAAGTATCTCCAACTCATCCTCCGTATGGTATCATGCCGGCGGGACTTGACGCATGGCCGCGGCCCTAGGATCCGACCCCCTATCATCCATGCCCAGCAAACATCAATGGATTGTTTCGCAAATCGGCTCGCGCCAGCACTATGGCATCCCGCGCGGGTTTGAATCCACCGGCCAACTCAAGCGATTCTACACCGACGCCTGGTGCCCGCGACTTCTGGGCAGCATCTTCAGACGTGGCAACGCCTCTCTGCGTGGTTTCGCCGCCCGCCGGCACGCCGAAGTCCCCGCAGGCAAAGTGATCAGTTTTAACTTTCAGGCCGTTCGCGACGGCTTGGCCGGCGTGTATGGCAAACCCCCGTCGATGGAAGATGGCTGTCGCGAATTCCTCCGCATCGGCAAACGTTTCGACCATAGCGTAGCCGACGATCTCCAGCGCCCCGGCCGAATCGATCCGCGCACCGACGCCTTCTTCGCCTTCAACACCGGCGCGCTGCAATCCCTGAAAGTCCTGCGCCAACTCGCGGTTCCCACGGTCCTCGACCAGATCGACCCGGCCAAAGTCGAGGAAGACATGGTATTCGCCGAGGCCGCCAAATGGCCCGGATGGCAATCCCTGCCGGGCCGAATTCCGCAGGAGTATTGGGATCACATGGCCGCCGAGTGGGCCGCCGCGGACCTCGTGCTGGTCAATTCCCAATGGTCGCGCGAGGCTCTGGTTCGCCAGGGCCTCCCCGATGGCAAACTCTGCGTCGTCCCCGTCGCCTACGAGCCGCAGGCCGGCCCGATTCCTCTGCCCCGCCGCGGCAGCGGGTCCCTCACCGTCCTCTGGCTCGGCGGCGTCAACCTCCGTAAAGGCATTCCCTATCTCATCGAAGCCGCCAAACTGCTGAGCAACACGCAATTGAAATTCGTCGTCGCCGGCCCCATCGGCATTTCCCAGCAGGCGATGGACACTGCCCCGCCCAGCATGACTTTCCTCGGCCGCGTCACGCGCGACCAGACCGATCAGGTCTACCAAAGCGCCGATATCTTCGTCCTGCCGACCATCTCCGACGGCTTCGCCATCACGCAGGTGGAGGCCATGAGCAAAGGCCTCCCCGTGATAACGACTCCCAATTGCGGGCAGGTTGTCACCGACGGCCTCGATGGCTTGATTGTCCCCGCTGCAAATTCGCACGCCCTCGCTGAAGCGATAGCGAAGCTGGACAACAATCGCGCGTTACTCGCCGAAATGTCCCACAACGCTTTTCTGCGCTCAACGCAGTTCCTTCTCTCCAGCCAATCGCAGCAGATTGAAGAGGCGCTTGCCGCACTGAAAGATAACCACCCCGCGCCCTCACGATCTTAGCGATCACCCGCGCACCATCTCCGCCACATCGCTCTATACGCCTGTTCCATTCC
>JBEKYH010000097.1:0-12549 GCA_049511115.1 Tepidisphaeraceae bacterium
ATCGCCTGCCGCGCGCGGCGTTGTCGTCGGCCCCGCCGGCGGCAACCTCATTGCTGGTGGAGGTGCTATTTTAACGATCGACGGCCCGCTTAGCGGCAGCGGAAACCTGTCGATCGGCACCACGAACTTTTTCACAGTCGCCAATCCTAACTCGCAAAACTCAACGATTAATTTCTCGACGAGCGCCGGCGTCGGACTGGTTGAGTTGGCCGGTGACACAAGCCAATTCACCGGCGGCGTTTCCGTACTGGCTGGAACACTGCAATTGGCCCCGGGAACTGGAACACACACGGTGTCCTCGTTGCAAATCAACCCTGGCGCATTTGTTGATCTCACTCAGAGCAACTCGCTCATCATCAATTACGGCTCCAAGGCCGAAGACCCGGCCTCGACCATCCGAAGCGACCTCACCAACCGCATGATATGGACGACCTCAACGAGCAGCGCCGGCCCCCTCGAAGTCGGCTATGCCGATGGCAACACCGACTCCGGCACGCCCGCCGGACCGAATCAGATTTATCTCAGGACCACTCTCGCCGGCGATGCCAATCTGGATGGCACCGTGAACTTTGCCGATCTGCTCGCGGTCGCCCAGAACTTCAATCACCCGCTCGGCATGAATGGCAACCCCATCGATTGGGCCGACGGCGATTTCAATTACGACGGCGTCGTCAACTTCGCCGACCTGCTCCTGGTGGCTCAGAACTTCAACAAGTCGCTCTCCGCCGGCCAATTGGCCCAGCTTCCGACTTCCTTCGCCGCCGATTGGCAACTGGCCCAGGCCGAGGTGCAGGCCGGCGAAAGCAACAATGTTCCCGAACCAGCTACGATAGGCCTCCTCGCCGTCGGCGCAACTGGGCTGCTGGCCCGGCGGCGGCGAGCAAACCGCCGTTAATATCTCACGCGATAAATCATCCAGTTCGGCGTCTCTCGCCCCAAAAGGGGGCGACGGCGTGTAGCCACGAGTGGAGCGCAGCGAAACTCGTGGATCAGGTCAGCCCAAGCCTCCTCGCCCCGGAGTGGGCGAAGGAGATTTTGGCAACCTCCGGTGTCGCATCGTGAGCACGCCTCCCTCCGCCCCTCGTGGCGGTCGCCTTTGTTCAACCTGTTCCACGGGTTGCGCTTGCCCGCCTGAGGCGGGCATCGCTTCACCCATGACTACAAACCTCCGCCCGCATCGGGGCGGCCATCGCCGCGCTCACCCGCAACGGGAGAATCCGCTCCGGATGGTGTAAAATATCCCCATCATGGAAACCCTGAAAATTGGTTCGTTTGAAGTCTCCCATCGCCTCTTCGTCGGCACCGGCAAATACGCCACCTACGAAATCATGCAGCAGGCCCTCGCCGCCAGCGGATGCCAGGTGGTGACGGTCGCGGTTCGCCGCGAGCGGCTGGTGGATAAACAGGGGCGAAGCCTGCTCGATTACCTCGATCTGTCGAAATACATCATCCTTCCCAACACCGCCGGCTGCTTCAGCGCCGATGACGCCATCCGCGTGGCCATGCTGGGGCGCGATCTTCTGGAAAAACAGGGGAACAAGGGGGCCGCGTGGGTCAAGCTGGAAGTGCTGGGGGATAAAACGACGCTCTTGCCCGACCCCATGGGCAGCGTCGAGGCCACCCGCGAGCTGGTCAAGGAAGGCTTCACCGTCCTGTGCTACAGCAGCGACGACCCCATCTCCGCGCGGCGCATTAAGGAAGCCGGGGCCGCCAGCGTGATGCCGGCGGGCAGCCCGATCGGGTCGGGGCAGGGAGTGCTCAATCCACTCAATATTTCGCTTTGCTTGCAGACGCTCAAGGAAAATGACCCGGCTTATCCCGTCATCGTCGATGCCGGCGTCGGAACGGCCAGCGATGTGGCGATAGCAATGGAACTCGGCGCCGACGGCGTGCTCCTGAATACCGGCGTGGCTCACGCGAAAGACCCGGTGAAAATGGCCGCCGCGATGAACCACGCCATCGAAGCGGGTCGGCTCGCTTATCAAGCCGGACGCATCCCCAAAAAACGATATGCGACGGCGAGCAGCCCATTTGACGGCGTCATCAGCTATATTCCCGGGGAGTGAGCGGGCTTCCCATTTTATGGACGCAGTTAGCCGACGCGGCGGGTGTGCGCCTGTCCGATAAGCAATTGGATCTCCTGTCGCGCTATCTCGATCTGCTTCTGGAAGCCAATTTGACGATGAACCTGACGGCGCTCAAGGAGCGCGGCGCGGCGGAGGTGTTGCACGTCGGCGATGCCCTGACGCTGCTGCCGTATCTAACGGCGGGAGAAGTCTTCATCGCCGACATCGGCAGCGGCGGCGGTTCGCCGGCCATTCCCCTGGCGATCGCACGAAGCGATGCGAGCATGACATGCATCGAATCCACCGGCAAAAAGGCCGCGTTTTTGACGGCAACAGCCGCCGCCCTGGAACTGAAGAACCTGAAGGTTGTAAACGGCCGGGCCGAGGATTCCGGCCGCGGTCCGGCGCGCGAGAAGTTCGATATCGCCACCGCCCGGGCCGTCGGGACGCTGGATTGGGTGGCGGAGTATTGCCTGCCGCTGGTGAAAATCGGCGGAAAAGTGCTGGCCATGAAGGGAAAGCGGGCCGCCGAGGAGCTGGGAACGGCCAGGAAGGCAATCCGCGTGTTGGGAGGAGCCGAGCCGGTTGTGCATCCCGTCGCGCTGCCGGGGACAGAGGGGCATGTAATCGTGGAAATTGTCAAAATGCGCAAGACGCCCGACGCTTTTCCGCGCTTGCCTTCGATTGCCAAAGGGAAACCGATAAGATAGCGAGCAAGATACTAACTTTGAGCGCAGCTATAATCATCTCGCGGAGCGGAAGTTGAGCGAGTGTAAGGAGACCAGGCCATGTTGGTTCTAGCGCGGCAGCGCGACGAGACGGTCATTATCGGCGACGACATCGAGATCACGGTCGTGGATATTCGCGGGGACAAGGTGCGCCTGGGGATCAGCGCGCCCAAAACCATTTCCGTCCATCGCAAGGAAGTGTACGAGGCCATCAAGCGCGAGAACCGCAGCGCCGCCGAGACGGTCGTGCCGATCGCGCCGCCCGCAGTTGCGCCCGCGCCTGCCCCCGCCGCGCCGGACCCGTTTTTGCTCGCGGCGATCGAGGAAGCCATGCTGGGCATGAAGGAAGGCGGACTGCCGATTGGGTCGGTCCTGGTGCGAAACGGCCAGATCATCGCCCGCGGCCACAACCGCCGCGTGCAGCGCGGCGACCCCATGGCCCACGCCGAGATCGACTGCCTCACCCAGGCCGGCCGCCAGAAGACGTACAAGGATACCATCCTCTATTCGACGCTGATGCCCTGCTTCCTGTGCAGCGGCGCGGTCGTGCAGTTCGGCATCCCCAAGGTGATCGTGGGCGAATCCGTCAACTTCAAGGGCGGCCCTGATTTTCAGCGCCGCCATGGCGTCACCGTGATTGATCTGGCCGACCCGACGTGCATTAAAATGATGGGCGATTTCATCAAGGCGCATCCGGAATTGTGGAACGAAGATATCGGCAAGTAGCCGCATATCCGCGTCCCATTTTTTTACCCGGGCCTTTTGGCAAACCCTTTTGCAGAAAATCGGATGAGCGAAACCTTCGCCGATATCCTGGGTCCCGATGGGCCGGTGGCGCGGCGGCTGGGGGCGGATTACGAGCCGCGGCCGCAGCAGATCGCCATGGCCAACGCCGTGGGCAAGGCGTTTGGCGAGGGACATCACCTGCTCGTCGAGGCCGGCACGGGCGTCGGCAAAAGCTTTGCCTATCTGCTGCCGGCGATTCAGTTCGCCGCCGAGAAACGCAAACGCGTGGTGATTTCCACGCACACCATCAGCCTCCAGCAACAGCTCATCGACAAGGACATCCCGCTCATTCAATCGGTCTGGCCGCAGGAATTCACCGCTGTTCTGGCCAAGGGACGCAGCAATTATCTCTGCCAGCGGCGCATGGAGCAGGCGGTCACGCGGCAGGGTTTGCTCTTCGATCAGCCGCGGCAACTGGCTTCGCTGGAAGCGGTGGTCACCTGGGCCACAAAAACTACCGACGGCTCGCGCGCCGATCTTCCCGGCGAGATCGACGGGAGCGTCTGGGAAAGCGTCTGCGCCGAGCGCGGCAACTGTCTTGGCAAAAAATGCCCGTTTTACAAGGGATGCTTCTGGCAATCCGCCCGGCGGCGCATGTTCTCGGCGGACGTGTTGATCGTCAATCACGCGCTGCTATTTTCCGATCTCGCCCTGCGGATGGCTGGCATCAATTATCTGCCCAAATACGATCTGCTGGTTTTGGATGAAGCGCACACCATTGAGGATGTCGCCGGCGAGCATTTCAGTTTGTCCGCGTCGGAATATGGAATGCGCAGCTTCCTCAAGCGGCTCTACGATCCGACCAAGGGGCGGGGATTGCTCAATTCGTTCGGCAGCGCCGCCAATCCGGCCATTGATGACGTGACCGACTTGGGACTGCGCCTGGAGGAGTTTTCCGATCGGTGTCTCGCATGGCAGAGGGAATCGGCCCCGGGGAACGGCCGCGTGCGCGAGCCGAACGTCGTCGAAAACACGCTGACGCCGAAGTTCAAGGATTTGGCCCTGCATCTCAAGGCGATGCTGGCGGAAATGAAGGATGAGGGGGATGTTTCGGAATTAGCCAGCCACGCGGCCAAGGCTGACATGCTGGCCGACACGCTGGAGGCGATCCTCGGCCAGACCATGCCCGATGCGGTCTATTGGATGGATGTTTCGCGGCCGCGCGCGACGCCCATTCGCGGCGGACGCATCGAGCACCACCCGCGCGTGACCTTGCGCGCCGCGCCCGTGAGCGTCGCCGATGGTCTTAGGACGCATTTATTTCAGAAGATTCCCAGTGTGGTGATGTGCGGGGCGACGCTCTGCACCGGGCCGACGGGCGCGTCGTTTGAGCACATCATCTCGCGCCTGGGCGTCGAGAAATGCCAGACATTGGCGCTGGGATCGCCGTTCGATTACGCGAAGCAGGCGACGCTTTATATCGAGACGGACTTGCCCGACCCCAACGACGCCGGCCGGTTTTTGCCGGTCGCGTGCGCGAAGATACTGGAATACGTCCGCCTCACGCGCGGCGGGGCGTTTGTCCTGTTCACCAGTTACAAAATGCTCAGCGACGCCGCGGCCGCGTTGCGCGATCGATTGGCGGATTTGGGGTTGCCCTTGCTGGTGCAAGGCGAGGGGATATCCGCCACAGGGCTGCTGGAACGATTCCGCCGGACGAAGGATGCCGTTCTCTTTGGCGTATCGAGCTTCTGGCAGGGAATCGACGTGCGCGGGCAGGCGCTGCGGAATGTGATCATCGTGAAGCTGCCGTTTGCCGTGCCGGACGAGCCGCTGATCGAGGCGCGCCTCGAGGCGATCACCCGTTCCGGCGGAAACGCCTTTATGGAATATTCTCTGCCGCAGGCGGTGATCAAGCTGAAGCAGGGATTCGGCCGGCTCATTCGCAGCAAAACCGATAGCGGCATCGTCGTGCTGCTCGACAGCCGCGTGACCGGCAAGCGCTACGGCAAATGGTTTTTGGAGGCCCTGCCGCAGTGCAAGCGCGTCGTGATCGGCGGAAAAACAAGCAGCCCTGTCGTCGCCGCCCCACCTCCCCCTCTTTCCCCCTCTCCATGTACTCAGGGAGAGGGCCGGGGTGAGGGTCCTGGGACGAACGACGTGGCCTTGGCGAAAAGAGAAGACCCCTCGCCCTAACCCTCTCCCCGAGTTCAGGGCGAGGCGACGAAATGAACTGTTCTCAGCGTTGAGCGGCGCACTGGTGGATTCGAGGACTCAGCGATGTGGGGAAACGTGCAAGGTTGGATCATCAGCGTAATTCTCACCGCGCTGATTCTCTCTCCCATCCTCTGGCTCGCGAAGATGAGCCGCGTGACGCCGGTGAGCGGGATCGCCCTCGACCCGGCTAATCTAACCGCGATCGCCCTGCCGAATGATCCCGAAGAAGCCTGGCCGCTGGCCAGCGACGCGCGCGATGCCGGACCGATTTATACAACGGTGATGAACTCGTGGGATGAGGTTTCAGAGCAAGCCTGCGAGGCGTTTGTGCAAAAACCCGAGGGAGATGCCCCCGCTCCGATGAAGGAGCTCATCGACGCCCGGCACTGTGCGCATATGGAACTCTTTTCGCGGCGGCTGCCTGACCTGGTGAATTACGACGCCGATCATCCGGCCCTGGATGATCTGTTCGCCGCCGGAGAGTGGACCTACAAAGCCGGCCTCTCGCTCGAGCAGCATGGTCAGGGCGAGCAGGCCAAACCGTACCTGGAGGCGGCCTTTGCCCTGGGCCGGCAGCTTTATCGCGAGCGCGTGGCCTACGACGAATTCCAAAAAGGCACGCAGCTCATGGATGATGCGGCCGAGGCGATGTGCCGCGACGTGACGCCGGGTTCTGAACTGTACGACGCCCTCAAGGCATTCCAGACCGGCCTTGACGAATATCAAACCAAGCGCATCATTCCCATCTGGTCGGTGATCAGCAGCGCCGATGACGGCGTCATCGAACAGACGGCCGGCGACGTGATCGTGATGGCCGAGCAATCCAGCGAGCACATGTGGCGCGTCGAGGCGACGCTGAAACTGGGGCGATATCGCTATAACGCTGGCACCATCGGCAACCGCATCGGTGCTCGCCGCGCCGTCGAGCGATTGGCATCCGATCCCGACCCGGCTGTCGCGTTAGCCGCGGCTGACGCGAAGGACCTGACCATTGAGAAGTATCGGATGATTCACTAATTTCGGTTGCTTGCTCGACTTTCGCCTTTCGACTCCTCGACTTTCGCTGCCCATCATGGACAATATACCGGACCGAATGGGAGGTATTTTCAGATGCCGATAGATGTGATCGTTCCGACGTTGGGTGAGTCGATCAAGCAGGCCGTTTTGCTTAAGTGGCTCAAGGCCGAGGGGCAGGCCGTCAGTTCCGATGAGCCGCTGGTGACGCTGGAGACGGACAAGGCCAACGTGGATATCTCCTCGCCCGGCAGCGGTATGCTGCGGCCGGCTCGCAAAGAAGGGGAATCGGTTGCTGTGGGCGAAGTGATCGCCCGGATTGAAGAAGGCGCCGGGGCAACGGCGGCGGCAAAACCAAAACCAGCCAGCGCTCCCGCTCCGGCAGCGCCACCGCCCGCGGCGAAGACCGTGCTGGAAGATTTAAGCCCCGCCGTTCGCGCGCTGGTGACGGAAAACAATCTGGACGCCAACGCAATCCCCGCCACCGGTCCCGGCGGGCGGCTCACCAAGCAGGATGTGCAGTCGTTTCTAGCGACTCGCGACGCCAAGACGGCGGAAGCGAAAGCTGCGCCGGCCAAAGCGCCGGAGAAACCCATCGAGAAGGCACCTGAGAAACCCAAGGAAGTAGCCCCCCTGCCGCCTCCTGCTCCGGCACAAGTCGCGCCCGCAGCGCCGCCTCCTCCTCCGCCCGCGCCGGCAAAACCCGCGCCTGGTTTTGACGCCAAAGGCCTGCGCCGCGAACCCATCAGCAAAATCCGCAAGCGCATCGCCGAGACCATGGTGCAGGCGCAGCACACCGCCGCCATCCTCACCACCTTCAACGAAATCGACATGTCCGCGATCATCGAATTGCGGGCCCGCTACAAGGATCGCTTCCAGGAAACCCACGGCGTTGGGCTTGGCTTCATGAGTTTCTTCGCTCGCGGCGTCGTCCTGGCCCTGCGCGAATATCAGCGCGTGAACGCCTTCATCGAAGGCGATGAGATCGTCTTCCACAATTACGTCAATCTCGGCATTGCCGTCAGCACCGAGCGCGGGCTCGCTGTGCCGGTGCTGCGAAATGTGCAGGACATGGGTCTGGCCCGCATCGAATCCGAAATCAAGCGCCTCGCCCAGGCCACCCGCGACGGAAAACTGGGCCTGGAGGAATTGAGCGGCGCGACCTTCACCATCACCAATGGCGGCGTGTTCGGCTCGCTCCTCAGCACGCCGATACTCACGCCGCCGCAGAGCGGAATTCTCGGCATGCACGCCATCCAGAAACGCCCGATGGCGATTAACGACAAAATCGAAATCCGCAGCATGATGTACGTCGCCCTGAGCTACGACCACCGCCTCGTGGACGGGCGCGACAGCATCGGCTTCCTCGTGAAACTCAAGCAGTTGCTGGAAGACCCCGCCCGCCTGCTGCTGGAAATATGAACGACCCGCTGCTTATCCTCGCCGTCGTCTTACTTGTCGGTGTGGCGATTGCGCTGGCGGTTCTCCTCCTGCGAAAACAGGCCGAGATTGACCTTTCGCCGATCACCGAGGCGAGCGCGCGATTGGAAGCCGCTATCGAGCGCGTCGAGCGCGGCCTGCGCGGCGATCTTGCCGCCAACCGGCAGGAGCTTTCCGCGGCCCTCGCCCAGTCGCGGCAGGAGATGACCCTGGGTCTCAAGGGCCTTGGCGATGCGCTGAACATCCAGCGCGGCACGGTCGATGAACGCCTCAAGCAAATCCAGGAGAGCAACACCCGCCAGCTTGATCTGATGCGCCAGACCGTTGACGAAAAACTCCAAAGCGCCTTGGAGCGGCGGCTTGGAGAATCGTTCAAGATCGTCAGCGAACGCCTCGAAGCCGTGCACAAGGGTCTTGGCGAAATGCAGACCCTCGCCATCGGCGTCGGCGATTTGCGCAAGGCCCTCACCAATGTCAAAACCCGCGGCGTGTGGGGCGAGGTGCAACTGCACGCCCTGCTGGAACAGGTGCTCATGCCCGATCAATACGCCGCCAATTTCATGGCCCGTGACGGGGGCGACCGCGTTGAATTCGCCGTGAAAATGCCCGGGCAATGCGAGGAAGACTCCGACGGCTTATGGCTGCCGATTGACGCGAAATTCCCCCTGGAGGATTACCAGCGCCTCGTGGAGGCGCAGGAACGCGCCGACGCCCCGGCGGCCGAAGAGGCCGGCAAACAACTGGAATTGCGCATCCGCAACTGTGCCGCCACGATCTGCGACAAATACATCAATCCTCCCCGCACCACCGCGTTTGCGATTTTGTTCCTCCCCACCGAAGGCTTGTTTGCCGAAGTCCTGCGCCGGCGCGGCCTAGAGGAAGGCGTGCGCCGCGATTTCCGCGTCACCATCGCCGGCCCGACAACCCTGTGGGCCATCCTCAGCGGCCTGCAAATGGGCTTTCACACCCTGGCCATCCAGCGCCGCTCCAGCGAAGTCTGGGATTTGCTCGCCGCCGTCAAAGGCGAGTGGGGCAAATACGGCGAGCTACTGGCCAAGGTGCAGAAAAAATTGCAGGAGGCGTCCAACACCATCGATCAGGTCGAAACCCGCAGCCGCGCGATCGGGAGAAAACTCCGCGACGTCCAGGATTTGCCGGCCAGCGAAGTGGATGCGGTGCTGATGCTGGATGAGACGGAGGAGGCGGGGCGGGCGGGGTAGGGAGAGCTTCGGGATAGCACGCCGTGATCGGCTGACATTTCGAATTTAACTGTCGCGATCGCGCCAACTCCCCGGTCTACGGCGAAGATCGAAAACTGCAATGATCTCGACCATCCGTGCGGAAGCGATTCGATAAATCAACCCGTAAGGAAAACGATCCAATCTGTACCGGCGGATTCCAAGCTCAATTTCAGGCCAGCGTCGCGGCGCCTCCAGGAGGCGCGCCAAGCCCAATCCAACATCGACGGCGAACTCAGTGCCCAGACCTGCCTGTTGCGTTTCGTAGAAGTCGGCGGCGGCCAGCAGATCGACTCTTGCTTCGGGCGAGAACCGATAATTCATCGCCTCACCGCTGGAATCGCGCCCGCAGTTCCGTCATGACCTGCTCGCCGGGGATAGGCTGAGCCTCACCGCTATCCAGCGCCGCTATCCGTCGGCGAACCTGCGCAACCTGTAACGGCGTGAACTCTCCCGGCACGACGCATTGCCAAAGGGCCTCGGCCACTTCGTCGCGCTCCCGCGGATCGAGAGACATTGCCTCCGTCAGAATCTGATCCTTGGTCATGGGCATGAGCCTCCCTTTCTTCACCTTACAACGATGGCAATTATAGCGTAGAACGCGCTATGGGCGAAATCCTCGCTTTTAATGTTCAATTCACATTCCAATGAACCGCCGCAGGGTCCATATCGGCGTGGCCCAATTGCTTTCTCATCCGAAGGTCGAACTCGAACAACTGAGTATCATGCCAGCCAAAGGGCATCGCAACCCCTTCCGCCAGAACGAATAACCGTTCTGTGGCGGGATTGATACGGATTTCCTTCGGGTAAACATAGTCGCCCGCATTAGCCACTTCCAGCCATTTTTGGTCGTCGGCATAGGTTGCCGTGACGTTTCCGCCAGCACAATCCATCGCTTCGATCCGAACTTGGATCCCGTTTGCGAGTTGAAGTTTCTGATCCCAAGTTCTCGGCTCCCCCGGCTTCATCTCATCTTTGGGGACAGGTGAAAGGAGCTGGGCCGCCGAAAAGGCGGCAACTACCCTCTGGTTCTCCTCTTTGGTCTTAAACCTGCTCCACGTGTACGCGATACAAGCCATCAGCACTAAAAGTGTGGCGGCTGCCAAGATCCAGGTAAATCTTCGCTGCGATCTAAACATGCGATCAACAGGAACGCGCGGCGTGACGCCCCATCGCGGCGCGAGCCTTCTGCTTTTCCTGCGGATCATACGGAATGGGGCTATGCAACGAGCCGAAGAGCGACATCAAGTCGCGCGGCGGCACGCGATCAACTGGTCCATTCGCGACGGGGGCGGCGGGCTCAACCGACGGAATCACGCGATTTTCGCTCCTATTCTTTGACATTGCCATATCCCAGAGCCATTATAACGGCGGAGCCTTTGGTAGGCGTCAGCGCCGCCATTGGCTTTACTCTTCGTGAGAACTACCTTCAACTGCACCCCATCGAATTCCCGCAATTCAAGCACTTATAGCAAGTCCCGCTCCTTACCGTGATGCTCCCGCACACATCGCACGCCGGCGCGTCGGCCTGCAAACCCGACCCTTGCTGGCTCAATGGATCAGAGACAATCGCCAGGCGAAGATTCGGCGCCGCCGGCGCGGGAACTGCCGCCGCCGCGGCTTCGGCGATGCGATTGGCGTGTTCGGCCTTTTGCTCCTGCTCTGAATAGGCGAACGGCTTCGTGTCATCCGGCGCGACGCGGTGACCGTGGCCGTTGCCTTCCTTGGCGGGGGGCAGCGAAGGCGGCGCCACATCGCGCGGCTCGCGCTTGGGGGCGTTGGCGGCGCGATAGCCGGGGACAAATTCCATGGCCAGCCAGCGGAAGATGTAATCGACCAGGCTCTTGGCAAAGGGGATGTCGCTGTTGCGCGTCATGCCGCTCGGCTCAAAACGCACGTGCTCAAATTTGCGCACCAGCGATTCGACCGGCACGCCATATTGCAGGCTCACCGATACCAGCGTGGCGATCGTATCCATCAGGCCGCCGATCGTGCTGCCTTCCTTGGCCATGGTGATGAACACTTCGCCCGGCGAGCCGTCGTGATAGAGACCGACAGTGATGTACCCCTCGTGGCCGGCGACATCGAACTTATGGGTGAGGGCCTTGCGCGTATCCGGCAGGCGCCGCCGCAAGGGGCGCTCGACGATGCGCTCGATGATCTTTTCAATCGTCAGCGGCTGAGCCGGCGCGAGATTGTCGGAGCTGGTGGCCTTGGCGACCATGGCCGCGGCCGTGGCGGCGTCGTGGGCCAATTCTTCCTTGGCCGCGTCGATGTTGTCCTGATCCTCCTCGGTTTCTTCCAGGTCGGTGTCGCTCTTCACGTTAAGCGGCTGAGACAACTTGCTCCCATCGCGGTACAGGGCGTTGGCCTTGAGGCCAAGCTGCCAGGAGAGGAAATAGCTGCTCTTGATGTCGTCGAGCGTCGCCTCGTGGGGAAGGTTAATCGTCTTGGAGATCGCCCCCGAGATGAACGGCTGCGCCGCCGCCATCATGCGGATGTGCCCGTCGGCGGGAATGAAGCGCTTGCCGACCCGGCCGCACTTGTTGGCGCAGTCAAAAACGGCGTAATGCTCAGGCCGAAGATGCGGCGCGCCTTCCATCGTGCCGCGCCCGCAGACGATGTCGTTGGCTTCGTCGATCTGCTTCTTCGTGAAACCAAGGTGACGCAGGAGATTAAATCCGGCCGCTTGCCAGACCACCGGCGGGACGTTGAGCCGAGCCAGCGTCTTCTCGCCCAGCGTCCAGGGGCTGAACGCAAAGGAAATCTCAAACTGCCCCGGCAGGCCGTGATCGATTTCATCGAGTTCGGCGTCATTGAATCCCAAGGCGCGGAGGCGTTCCCAATGCACATGCGGTGCGTCGTGCAGGGTGAGTGTCCCCATGACGTAACGGAGGATGTCGTGAATCTGCTCGGAAGTGTAGCCGAGATTCACCAGCGCTGGCCGCAGGGATTGATTGGCGATCTTGAAATATCCGCCGCCGGCGAGCTTCTTGAATTTCACCAGCGCAAAATCGGGCTCGACCCCGGTCGTATCGCAATCCATCAGCAGGCCGATGGTGCCGGTCGGCGCGATGACCGTCGTCTGCGCGTTGCGATAGCCGTGAATTTCCCCCAGCG